>USHT01000100.1 GCA_900554455.1 uncultured Collinsella sp. | reverse complement strand
AACCTGCGGACAAGCCATACCCGCAAGAGCTCCTATCGCTCCACCGCGGACATGCGCGCACCAGCACGCAGCACGCAAATAAGCTACTTCTCTACCAGATTCCCAGCACGTGCTGCATTCCCAAACTCATGCACGCAATGCCAATCCAACAGCAAAAGCCCAATGCAATGGGCTTGCCGCCCTTTTTGACCAGCTCGACGATATCGGTATTAAAGCCAATAGCCGCCATGGCCATCACAATAAAGAACTTCGACAGCTCCTTGATAGGCGCCGTAATGGATGCAGGAAGCTGAAGCACCGTGGTGATTACACTCGCCAGCACAAAGAACAGCACGAACGTGGGAAACGCGCGTTTAAGCGAGAACGTGCTTTTGGCGTCGCCGCCGGCCTTGCGCGCCAGATGCATCTGCCAGCATGCGAGAGCCAACGTGATGGGAATAATGGCCAGCGTCCTGGTGAGCTTGACCACTGTGGCGCTTTCGAGCACATTGGCGCCGGGATGCATACTGTCCCAGGCACTCGCCGCAGCCGTTACCGACGAGGTGTCATTGATGGCGGTGCCGGCAAACAGGCCAAAGCCCTCGTTGGTCAGCCCGAGCATGCCGCCGAGCGTCGGAAACACGAGCGCCGCGATAACGTTAAACAGGAAGATGACCGAAATAGCCTGGGCAATCTCGCGATCGTCGGCATCGATGACGGGTGCGGTCGCAGCGATGGCAGAACCGCCGCAAATCGACGAACCCACACCCACAAGCGTCGCGATCTTGCCCGGCACGTTCATAACGCGGCAGAACACGAAGGCGATGACAAGCGAGGTCGAGATTGTCGCCACGATAATCGGCAGCGACTGAGCGCCTTTGGACAGAATCTGCGAGAGGTTCATGCCAAAGCCAAGCAGGATTACCGCGTACTGCAAGACTTTTTTAGACGTATAGGTGACACCGGCGGCGAGCTGTTCGCGACGGTTCTTGGGAAAGACGAGCGCCAGGACCATGCCAAAGAGGATGGCGAATACCGGACCGCCGACCACCTCAACCTGTTTGCCGAGCAACGTCGCGGGAATGGCGATGATCAGGCAGAACAAGACGCCCTTCCAGCGATCGCGTACGATATTCGACAGTTGCATATGGGATTCCTTCTTTCTATTTCACGTTTGCGACGGCTTATGATACGGCAACATTGAGCACAGCTCCGCGCAAACACAGACCAAGATGCCGCAATAGCTCTCGGGCAACAGTCGAATTACCCACCGCGGAGAGCTGATTCGCGTCATAATTAACAGCTGATATATGAGTGTGATAGAACGGTTGCGAGGCACTATGGAAGAATCGATGCACGTCGGCGAGCAGGAAACGAGCCTACAGGACCAGTCCTACCACACCATTCGACGCAAAATCGTCTACCTGGACTACAAGCCGGGCGAAAAGCTGGGCGTAAAGCAGCTTTGCGACGACCTTGATATGGGGCGAACCCCTGTGCGCGAGGCGCTGGTGCGTCTGGCGCAAGAGGGCCTGGTGCGTACCGTGCCCCAAAGCGGCACCTATGTCTCGCCCATCAACCTCACTCTTGCCGAGAGCGCCTGCTACATTCGCGAGCACTTGGAAAAGCAGGTGATTGTGGAGTGCTGCGCCCGTGCCACCTCGGCAGGCATCGAGCAGCTCGACCGAGCCATCGCGCTGCAGGAAAAGACCATGGCCGAGGAGGATCGCATCGGCTTCTTTTTAAGCGACAACCTTATGCACCGCATGATCTTTAGCATCGCGTGTCGCAGTACCGTGTGGTCGTGGCTCGAGGCGACCAATGCCGACCTGGAGCGCTTCCGCTGGCTGCGCGCCGCCACGCAGACGCTCGACAATCAGGAGACTGTTAACGAGCACAAGCAAATCCGCCGCGCCATCGCCGGCCGCGACCCCATCGAGGCGAGCTTTTTGGTCAGCAAGCACCTGCACATGATGTTCCGTAACCAAACCGAGGTTCTGGACCAGTTCCCCGAGTACTTCGAGACCAGCAAGCTCCGCTAACCTGCCAAATAGGGACAGGTTTATTTTGGCAGGTTTTATCTGGGCAAATGCAACAAGGCCCGGCTCCGCTGCAACGGAGCCGGGCCTTGGTCGCTAGGACGGCGGAACCAACTATTCCACGGTCACGCTCTTAGCGAGGTTTCGGGGCTGATCGACATCGCAGCCGCGCAGGATGGCGACCTCGCGGGCGAGCAGCTGCAGCGGGACGCTCGCCGTGATGGGGCTGAACACGTCGCGGACGGCCGGCACGCGGATGATGCAATCGGCAATCTTGTTGATCTCCTCGTCACCCTCGGTGGCAACGACGATGACCTTTGCGCCGCGCGCTTTGCACTCCATGAGGTTCGACACGGTCTTGTCGTAGGTAGCGCTCTTGGTGGCCACGGCGATGACGGGGAAGCCCGTATCGATCAGCGCGATGGGGCCGTGCTTCATCTCGCCGGCAGCATATGCCTCGGCGTGCAGGTAGCTGACCTCCTTGAGCTTGAGTGCGCCCTCGTAGGAGATGGCAGCGCCCATACCGCGCCCCACGAACAGCGCCGACTGCGCATCCTTGCACAGCAGGGCGGCCTCATGCACGGCCTCGGTCTGGGTATCCAAAATCCACTGGATCTGCTCGGCCGTATCGGAAAGCTCGCGAAACATCATGCGCGTCTGCTTGGTTGTCAGACGGTACTTGACCTGCGCCAGCAGCAAAGCCAAAAGCGTGAGGCTCACGACCTGGCCGATGAAGCTCTTGGTCGAGGCGACGGCGATCTCCTTGTTGGCCTTGGTGTAGATAACGCCGTCGCTTTCGCGCGCCACTGGGCTGCCCACCACGTTGGTGATGCCAAAGACCTTGGCGCCCTTGATACGCGCGTCGCGAATGGCGGCGAGGGTATCGGCCGTCTCGCCCGACTGGGACACGGCAACGACAAGCGTCGTCGGCGTAATGATGGGATTGCGATAGCGGAACTCGCTGGCAGCCTCAACCTCGGTGGGAATGCGAGCCCAGCCCTCAATAAGGTTCTTTGCGATGAGTCCGGCGTGATAGCTGGTGCCGCAGGCGATCACGTAGACGCGGTCGATATCGTTGAGCTCCTCGAGCGAAAGACCCAGCTCGTCGATATCGAGCTCGCCGGCGGGGGTCATGCGGCCAACCAGGGTATCGCGCACGACGCGAGGCTGCTCGTGAATCTCCTTGAGCATAAAGTCGGGATAGCCGCCCTTTTCGGCCATATCCAGATCCCAATCGATGTGGGTGACCTTGGGCTCGATGACATTGCCGGCCTCGTCGGTGTACTCGACGCCCGCAGGCGTAAGCTTGGCAAACTGACCGTCCTCGAGCACCACGACATCGCGGGTGGCATCGATAAGCGCGATCACGTCGGAGGCAACGTAGGAGCCGGTCTCGCCCACGCCGACCACAATCGGAGAGTCCTTGCGGGCCACGGCGATCACGCCAGGCTCATCGGCGGAAACGGCGGCCAAACCATAGGCGCCTACCACGTGGGTGCAAGCCTCGCGCACGGAGGCCATCAGGTCGTGCGTCTCGGCATAGGCCTCTTCGATCAGATGCGCGAAGACCTCCGTATCGGTCTCACTCTTAAAGTGATGGCCGCGGCCTTCCAGCTCCTCGCGCAGTTCGGCAAAGTTCTCGATAATGCCGTTGTGGACGATGGCGATGCGACCGTCGCAGCTGGTGTGGGGATGAGCATTAACGACGGAAGGCTTGCCGTGGGTGGCCCAACGGGTGTGACCGATACCGCAGGTTGCGTCGCTATCGATATTGGAAAGCTCGCTCTCCAGACCCACAACCTTACCCACGCGGCGGATAACGTCGAGGTGCGCCGCGGCACCCTCGCCCACCTCGAGCGCGACGCCCGAGGAGTCATAGCCGCGATACTCCATGCGCTTAAGGCCTGTGACCAGGATGTTCTTTGCAATATCAGATCCGGTGTAGCCGACAATTCCGCACATAGGATAGATCCCTTCGTTCGCGTGACTGCAAGACGTCCACGCACAGGGGGCGCTGAGACGTATAACGTTCGAGTATTGTACTCACGCAAGCGCAAGCTGATATACCAGAAGTGGTATCTCAACTTAGATACCACCCGATACACACATGCCCAAACCATCACGATGGGGACAGGCGCCTTTGCGGTGGCTTGACCGGTTCTAGAGGCGCAGATGACGCTCGAGCCGATTACCCAGGGCAGTGAGCGCCATGACAATGACGTAGTAGACCACAGCCGCCACCAAAAACGGTTCAAAGGCCCGATAGGTGAGCGCTTGCACGCTCTGGGCAGCACGCATCATGTCCATCAGGCCGATGGTTGCCACCAGCGAGGAGCTCTTGAGGACCGTGATCACTTCGTTGACCAGGGCGGGGGCAATCGAGCGCATCGCCTGCGGAACAACGATCTTGCGCATCATGGGAACATAGCGAAGCCCGATGGCCCGTGCGGCATCGTACTGACCCCGGTCAACGCCCTCGATACCACCGCGTACCGTCTCGGACACCGTCGCTGAGCCGTTGAGCCCCAGCGTAATGGCACCGGCGGCAAACATTGAAATTTTAAAGCCCGTGAGTTGCGGCGTCGCAAAATACGCCAAAAAGAGCAGCACGATAAGCGGCACGCCGCGAAAGATAGAGGTGTAGAAGCTGAGCACCGCACGCAACGGGCGACAGGGTAAAACCTTGAGCACGGCAATGAGAAAGCCCAGGGCAAGCGCTATGACCAGAGCGGCGGCCGTCACCTGACAGGTCACGACCAGGCCGCTCATAAACATCGGTATATATGGTTCTAGCAGTTCAAACTTCATCAGCATGCCCTTGGCGCGCGCCGCATCGGCTCGCTATTTTCCGGCAACCGTCGACGTGCCGGAAGCGGAATAGTCGCCGTTCCACATAAAGTCGGCGCCCACATACTGCTTGATATAGCCGTCGATGGTGCCATCCTCGAGCATCTCGCCGATGCACTCGTCAAGCGCCGCGACAAAGCCGGCACCCTTCTTGGCCATCAGGCGGTACACGCCCACATGACCGCTCGTCTCGGAACGATCGAGCAAGCCCAGCACCAGGCCCTCGTTCGCATCGCGCATGGACTGGCCCTCGGCGCCGTCGCACAGGTAGGCATCGATGCGCC
>USHT01000099.1 GCA_900554455.1 uncultured Collinsella sp. | reverse complement strand
TCAAGCGAGGTGGTCATGCGAACGGCGTTGTGAGTCTCGTCGAGTTCAACGTCCCACACGCGCTTGTGCAGACCATGCTCAAGGTCGCTGTGCAGGTTGTTGGCGCCTTCGTTGGCCGGCATATGCCAGTCCGTGCCAGCGATAGTGATCGTGGCACCTGCAGTGCGGTTGGCCACGGGGCCGATGGTCGCGCCAAAGCAGGCGGGGTTGTCAAAGTAATCCTCGAGCTTATCGAAGCCCAGCACCACATCGCGCACGTTGCCGGGAATGTCGGGCACGTCGATGCCCAGCACGGTGGCGCCATAGTCCATAATGCGAACGCAGATCTCGGGCCCGTTGAGGGTGTAACGATGAACGGGGGTACCGCACGGCGCGGTGCCGAAAAGCTCGGAAGTGATCATTTGGTTCCTAACATCGAGGTATTTCGGACAAACTGTAGCGCGAACAGGCGAGATTATCACTACACCCCACTAAAGCAGGGGGTATTTTTCTCAAAAAAGTGATGATTGGAGCTGTGCGGGCGTTCATTTCTGACGCGCGCGAGTCTGATACAATTTGTTCGTTATTGTTTGAATGATATACGCGCAAAGAACGGCGAGGATTCATCGTGATTAAGGCAGAGCGACAGGATAAGGTTCGGCAGCTGCTCGAGGAACAGGGAACGGTCTCGGTCAAGGAGATTTCGGATGCGTTAGGCGTCTCGGATATGACGATCCGCCGTGACCTTGAGGAGCTTGCGAGCCTGGGCGAGATCGAGCGCGTGCACGGCGGCGCCCGCAGTGCACAGGGCCGTCCCCACGCTATGTTGCGCCACGAGTACTCGCACAGCGAAAAGCGTACCAAGCATGCCGAAGAAAAGCTGCAGATTGCGCGCCGCGCCGTTGGGCTCATCGAGGAGGGCTCGACCATCTTTTTGGGGACGGGCACTACAGTTGAGCAGATGGCCTCGATGCTGCCGGCGTGCCGCCTACGCATCGTGACTAATTCGCTTTCGGTGTTTAATCTGCTCGAGGCGCGCGAAGACTGCGACCTGTGTCTCGTGGGCGGTATGTACCGTCGCCGCACTGCCGCCTTTGTGGGCCCCACGGCCGAGGACACCTTGCGCGCACTGGGGATCGACGCAGCCTTTATCGGCGCAAACGGCATTCTGGACGGCGACGTGTCTACGTCTAACATGGAAGAGGGCCGCATCCAGCAGCTCGCCTTTAGCAAGGCCGATTCACGCTACCTCATCGCCGACTCCAGCAAGATCGGCAAGCGCGACTTCTACACCTTCTGCCGCCTGGACAGTTTGGACGCCGTGGTGTGCGAGCCGGGTATTACCGCCGAAGATCGTGCCGCCATCGAGGAGCACACGCAGGTCATCTGCTAGCTAACGCTGCAGGCGATACTTCTGCCCTCTGCCGGCGCGGGGGTACCGCTTTACAATGACGCGAAAATAACTTTGGGCAACAAGGATGAGGCTATTCTGAGATATGACTAGACTCCGTATTTCGTCTTTATGTCCATTGAGAATGAATCGTAGTCTTCATAGAGCCCTTCTCTGCTTTCATCCTCGGCGTGGTTTACACGTTCAAGGAGCTTATCCTTTGGAGCCTCTTTTGTTATTGCGGCCTCGCCATCGGGTATTGTGGCTTGCAAGAATAGTTCTAGAGCATGGACGTCTTTGAGTATGTAGCCCGTCGAACGACCCGCTCCTGTTTTTTCGATTGCGCTGCAACTAACAAGCTGGCCGAGGGTTCGTTTAACGGTTACCTCGCTGATATCGGGGCAGTTGGACCGGATGTCGGATTTCTTAATGACGCCGGGTCTCTGTTGAAATAGAACAGCGATGCGCGCTTGCTTCGACATGGGACGAGTGCTTGATTCAATTAAGGTACGCTGCTCGAGCTGTCGGTAGGCGGCCAGGGTTGTTCCGAGCATGAAACGGATAAAGGGTACTTCGGTGTTTTGATTTTCATTCCATCCAGTGGAGCTTGCAGCGAGAGCGTTGTAGTAAAGCGCTTTGTTGTCTTCAATAAGTCGTTCGATGCTGATGTAACGCGCAACGTCGTATCCAGTCTTTTCGAGCAGCAGCGTTGTAAGGAGCCGGCTCATCCTGCCATTGCCATCGTTGAAGGGATGAATGCTAACAAAATCGAAGATAAAGCGGAGCGATATAAGGAGGGGATCGCAAACTTGGCGAGATAAGGCGTCGTTGAGGGACCGACAGGCTTCTTCGATAAGTCCCGGGGTTGCTAGAGCCGAAGGAGGCCTAAAGCGCACAAATCGATTACCTTGATCGTCAATGGAGACGATTTCGTTATCGCTGTCTTTCCAATGGCCCCCATACGAGATTGCTGTGTGTGCCATGAGGTCACGATGCAACTGCAAAATGACCGATGGTGTTACGGGAATGAAATCGTGCTGTTCGTGAATAAGCGACAGCGCATCTCGGTATCCAGCGATTTCTTCCTCTGCGCGGGAGCTTGGCTTGGTGGAATATGCCATGATTGCTTTGAGTCTTTTTTGGGTGGTAACAATTCCTTCAAGTCCGTTGGAGGATCGGGTGCTTTGGATCTTAGCCTCCTCCATTAGGGACGATAGAAGCTCGGGTTTGACTTGACTCAGAGCAAGCTGACGGCCTTTATGCTCGCGTATCGAGAGGAGGAGGTTGGTGATTGGAGTTGCTTCGAGTTCCGCTGGGACTGTGGTGTAATCGAACTGGCGCATGCGGCTCCTTTCGGTATCACGAACATACTTTCGATATCATAATACCATTAAATGATACCGAAAGTATGTTCGTGATACCGAAAACTGGAAACCATGGTTCATAACTGCTTGGAAAGTTCGGATTTGACTATCTTATTGTCTCGATCTGTAACAGGTAGACGGTCGAAAGTGGGCTATGTGTTACAGATCGAGATATTCTGCTTCGGGCTACCCGTTTGTCTCGATCTGTAACAGATAGGACCGAAAATCCCTGCTAGATGTTACAGATTGAGACAAACGGCCAGCTCGGGCCGAGCCAAAACAAATAAGGCCGCATGCGAACCCGTGGAGGGATTCGCATGCGGCCGACAGGGGGTATGCGGCAAAAGTTAGGCCATAAGCAGGCCGGTCTCCGAGACGTTCTTGTACCAGTACGCGCTCGCCTTGGGGTAGCGCTTCTGGGTCTCGAAGTCGATGTAGAACAGGCCATAGCGCTTGTTGTAGCCGTTGGTCCAGGAGAATTGGTCCTGCAGCGACCACACAAAGTAGCCGTCAACGTTCACGCCGCCGTCGATCGCCTTGAGGATCCACGCGAGATGCTGGCGCATGTAGTCGATACGAGGGGCGTCGTCGATAAAGCCATCCTCGAAGTCGTCCTTATAGCCCATGCCGTTCTCGGTGATGTAGATCTTCTTGTAGTTGGGGTAATCGTTCTTAATGCGGAGCAACAGGTCGTAGAGGCCCTCGGGATAGATGATCCAGTCCCAATCGGTGGTGGGTACGCCTTCGCGCACGCATGACTCGCCCACGCCCTTGAGGAACCAGCGCGAGGAGCCCTTGTCGCCGGTGCCATTGTGGTTGATGTCGTTTTCGCCCTCGGCGGCACGCAGGAACTGGCACTTGTAGGTGTTGACGCCCAGGCAATCGTTGTAGGGGAGTGCGGCGGTCAGCGCGGCGATGTCCTCGTCGCGGACGTCGAGCTCGCCGCCGGCGATATGGGCCAGCTTGGTCGCAGCCTCCATGGTGTCAGCTGCATAGTGGCCGCGGAAGGTGGCGTCGAGTACCCAGCGGTTGTTGATGACGTCGGCCATGCGAGCTGCCTCGCAGTCGGCGGCATTGTTGGGGTCGAGGGGATACTTGGGCTCCAGGTTCTGGACAATGCCGATCTCGCCCTCAAAGCCGCCCTCATGGAAGGCGACGACAGCCTTGGCGTGGGCAACCATCATGTTGTGCATGAGCTGGAAGGCCTTGTCCAGGCGATACTTCTCGCCGTGCGGCCAGTTGCCGACGATAAAGCTGCCCTCGGCGGTCGCGGGAATCTCGTTAAAGGTAAACCAGTGCTTGACCTCGGTGAACTCGGCAAAGCAGAACTTGGCGTACTCGACAAAGGCGTCGATCGTCGTGCGCGTCAGGAAGCCCTCGCCGCCGTTCTGGTAAAAGGCCTCGGGCGTATCGAAGTGATCGAGCGTGACATAGGGGATAACGCCAGCTTTGTTGCAGGTGGCGAAAAGCTCGTGATAGAAGGCAACACCCTCGGGGTTGATCTCGCCGGTGCCACTGGGGAAGATGCGGCTCCAAGCGATGGAGACACGGATGCCGTTGATGCCGAAACGCTGGCACAGGTCGATATCGACCGGGTACTTGTTGTAGAAGTCGCTTGCGGGATCGGGGGAGAAGCGACCCTGGGCTGCCAGGAAATCGTCCCAGGGCACTTTGCCCTTGCCGTGCGTGCGGGTCTCACCCTCAACCTGGTAAGCGGCGGTGGCGCCGCCAAATACAAAGCCGTCGGGGAACTGCATGGGGTTGGTCATGAGTCATCCTTTCTGTGGGATACGAATAGGGAGAGGTGCCCGAACTAGGGATCCGGGCACCAACAGAGAGAGGAAACTAGTCGAGGTTCTCGCGGAGCCACTTGATGGCGCCAGCGGGGTCGCGGGTGAGGTCGATATATTCCTTACCGCGGGGAGCGAGCAGCTTAATGCCCAGACGATCGGTGTCGGCCTTCATGTCGTTGTAGTAGCTACGAACCTGCGGGGCGAGCACGATGACGTCGTACTGATCCATGATGGCAGTATGCTGGCCATAGGCGCCTGCGGAGGAAGCGATGTTCTCTCCGGTCTGCGCGGCACCTTCCTTGATGGCGTTGGCAAGCATGGCAGAGGTGCCGGCGCCGGCGCACAGGACGAGGACCTTCAGGCCATCGACGTCCTTCTTAACGGATGCGTCGGCAGCGGGCTCGGGCTGATCGACGACAGGCTTGTTGTCGGCGGCGGCAACAGTCGTCTCGACGGAAGCGGTAGCCTGCTCGACAGCGGGCGCAGGGGCGTTGGCGGCGATGGCAGCAGCACCATCGGACTCGAGACCCAGCTCGGCGGCGCGCTCGGCCTCCTGGTCGCAGAGCAGCTTATCGTACGCCTTCAAGAACGGCAGGTAAATGATGGCGTCCAGCAAGATGATGATTGCAACAAACACTAGGGCGATAA
>USHT01000098.1 GCA_900554455.1 uncultured Collinsella sp. | reverse complement strand
CACCCTCGCATTGAGCCATCGCCGCGAGATACTGAAACTGCCGTTCCGACACCCTGCGCAGCGCTGGGGCAATCACCATAGCATTAAAGCTATCAAGAGCCGCCTGGATACCCTTACGAGCCGCCTCTTCGCTCACGCTCTCCGCCCCACTGCGCGCAGCAACCTGCCAAGCGTAATATCCGACCAGCTGGACCATAAAGGGATAGCCTGCCGAAGCTTTTGTTAATAGCTCAGCGGCACCTTTGTCGAGCTCCTTGCCCGCTCGTCTCATCGTATCCTCAAACGATCCGCCAACTTCAAAATCGGAAAGCCGAGTAAGTTCAACATGTTTGGCCCGCTGAAGGAACGTCAACGTATCATCCACCACCACGCCATCTACCGATGTCGGCAGCCCGGCGAAAGCGAAAGCGACATTCGCTCCTTGGCGGATCAAGAGCTGCATCTCATTGCCTAGCTCGCGCATTTCCTCAGTTGAGGCATCCTGGATCTCGTCGAGCGTAATGAGCAGACCACCGCGCTTCGCAGCATCGTACATCGCCTCGCCCAGATGAGAGGCCGACTTCGACATCTCCATGGAGCCAAGGCTGACCCCTAAAATCGATGGGGAAATCGAAATTGATTCAAGACGAACGTTTCGCTGCAGAGCCTCGAGGATTCTATTGCAAAAACCAGCATTGGAGGCAACGTCAACGACCTCGAATCCTTTTTTGCGTGCAAGGTCACCCAATGCATTAAGGAGCACCGTTTTACCTGTGCCTCGGACGCCCGAGATGCGCATGAGTCGATCGGGGGCACCAGGGCCATTCTCAAGAGCTTCGGCAAAGTCATCCAAAACAGCGTCGCGTCCGATAAGCTCAGGTGGATTCATGCCCGCTGTTGGCTTAAAGGGATTAATAGCTTTTGACATTCGACCTCCTCTGCCAGTTTTAACAACTTTAACAAAGTTTAGCAACTTTAGCAGAGTTTAACAGTTTTAGCAGGCTCGGCGGCTTTATGCCTTACCGATCCTGCCGGGTCCTCCCGCCCGCGCCGATACAAATAGCGCGGTGCGGCCCCTCTATATCGCCCCTACCCCAGCGAGCGGTTGAGGGAGCCGAGCTCGTCGTTGCCCATGGTGCGCCACATTTGGAAGATGCAACCGCGTGCCAGGAAAAAGAAGCCGTTGTCGACCAGTTGCACAGCGGCATCTGCAAGCTGATTCGTCACGGCGGACACTGGCGGCAACTCGAGTTCAGCCTTGCGGATGGTCTCGACCGCTTCCTCGAACGTCAGAGGCTCGCTGACACCCATCTCGTTCATAAGGCCCTGCATTTCTTCCAGCGCGCTGCTGCCCGACTCCTCGCCGCGCGGCACCAGACGGTAACAAGCCAGCGCCAGATCGAGCTGATCGCAATTCCAATAGGCAAACGCCAAGCGATAGAACAGGTAGCCAATTGCAGAACGGTCGCTGGCAATGCGCAAGCCGTGGCGCGCCACCTCGATAATCTCGTCAAAGCGCTCCAGACGCGCAAGCACGTTGATGAGCGCAAAGTGCGATTGCATGGACGAGCGCGCCAGATCGTAAAGATGGCGCACCTCGGGCAGTGCTCGTTCAATGTCCTCTTGCTCGGCGTAAAAGCTGCAAATCTCGTGCTGGGCAAAGTACAGTGCATCGGGCGCACGAAGGATCCGCACAGAGTCGTCTTCTTCCAACACCGGTAGCACCATGCGCACCAGCTGGTTATCGCAAAACTGCGTTTGAACCGGACCTGTCGCCAAAAGCTCGGCGACGGCGCACTTAGCCTCCAACTCCTCGACAAGACGGGAAAAGCCTTCAAAAGCACCTGTACGGTCGACTTTTGCCTGCTCGCGCAATTCAACAACACGGGCCACGTATGGGTCGTCGTCCTCTTCCATGACCTCCAACTCGTCAGCCGTATCGGCAAGCAGCAGATCGCGCAGCGCCGGCGGCAGCGTGCGATGGTCATCACGCGGACGAGCATGAACCTCCGCAGGCTCAATCGTCTCCGGAGCGGTTGACTCATACGCCTCAAGTACACGCTTGCACGGCATATCGTCCATGTCCATGCTCTCAAGATCCTTGGCGACAGGCACGCAATCGGCCAGATAGGCCGCACGCCCAAAGAAATACGTTGCAACAACGCGCTCGCCCTGCTCACTGTCGGGAGCAGCAATCTGCACATAGCAGCGCGTGATGCAGGCGCCCGCGGCAAAACACGCTGCCGCAAGTGTGAGTGCCACGCGCGCATCGTGCTCCGCGGCCCAGATCGCACGCGCGTCCTCGTCCAGCTCGCGCCAGGCGTCATCTTGGGCGTCGTATTCACGTTGCGGCATGGCATCCACGACAGAGTGCCCAAACCGAACGAGCATAATCCCCTCGGCAACGTTTGCCCGATAGGTATAGTCGAGCCGCGTGACCACGTTGAGCGCCTCAACGATTCGCGCAAAACGGGTGCGCACGTCCCACTCGCCGCCCGGCTGGCACGAAACCGTTCCCGGCTTGGCCCACGGGTTATCGCTCGAAGCCGTATCGAGCAGTCGGGGAACATCGTTGGTCGTCTTGGCGATATGCCACGCATCAAAGAGCGCGCAGCCCTCAAGGCTCGGCGAGGATGCCGCAGGGACCAATCCGGCCCCGATGCGCTCAAGGATGCCGGAGAGGCGGTTGAGACGGCACTCGATGGCAAGCAGCATGTCAATCTCGTCCTGGTCCAGCAGGCTGCGATCAAAATTGAGATAGAACAGCTTTGACCGGTCGATGCGCGCTAGGCTCATCTCGGACTTGGCGGCAATGGTGCGCAAACGGGGCAAGTCGACCTCGCTCATAAGGGCGGCGGCATAACGCTCGATACCACTCGGATTCTCGGCATGGTCAACGCGGTAAAGCAGCGTCTCGATAGCATCGGGGAGCGGTGCCGTGTTAAAGCCCAAAAACACCTCGACCGGCTCGGGCAGCTTTACGAGCTTTATTTTGTCGACAACGTTTTGCATGTCCGCATCGAGACCGTCGACGCCCGCCGTGTTCGCAATAGCGCTTTCGGAGTTGGCAAATATCACGTAGCGCAGGAACATCGATGCCATGAACTCGCCGTAAGGAAGGGCGCGGATCGAATTCCATGTCTCGTGGTCGGACCGCTCGCGCATGGGCCCTTCGGGACAACCGACAGTTTGCGCACATGCGTGCATTGCACCGTTGGCTTCCCTTACCATAATCTCACCAATACTGGAGTCCGACTCGTCAAGGACCAGTTCCATGTCGGGATCGTTGGGCAGCGGAGCCTCGCTGACGGGGCGGTCCACCTTGTACACCTCACCCGAAACGCTTACGTAGCCCAAAAGCGACACATGACTTTTGCCGACGAATTCGACGACATAACAAGATTCATGCTGATCCTCGCCAAAGAGTTTCCAGACCACGCCATATGAGCGTCCCGCAGGCTGCTCGGGCATCGCCGGAAAGCGCTTCTTGGGATCGAGAAACCTGAGCTTGTATGTCGGACGCTCTGCCACGAAATATCACCCTGATCGGTCGTTGAGAGAAGGAGTGGTCGCGGATGGGCCGCGATACCTACTCGGAATCTTACACGAGTCGATAAGAAATCGTCCGCTTCACGCCCGCGCCTCGACCGAGGTTCGAATCCATGCGGTGTTGCCATAAAAGAAAAGCCCCCGTTGCCGGAGGCTTTCAATTTCAATTGGTGCGGCGTATAGGATTCGAACCTATGACGTTCTGATTCGTAGTCAGACCCTCTATCCAGCTGAGGTAACGCCGCAGCGCAAGACATATAAAACCACTTTAGCTTATTGGAGTCAAGCACAATTTCAAACTTTTTTGTGGAACGCAGTCTTGTCATGCTGCTCCGCATATACCGCTGTTCCCCGTACGATCGATTGGCTTTTCGATCACGTCGAACTTGGCATCAAGTTCCCTCAGGAGCGATCTCACCCGCTGGGCACAATCATAATCGGCAAACGAGATGCTCAGCATGCGCGCGACCTGGTTGGAAGTCCCAACTCCATAGAAGTGCTCCAGCGCCACAAGTCCCTCGTGCATCACAAAGGTCTCGACCACATGCGGCGACTCCTCAAAGCACCATTGTGTCAACGGACCCTCACTCGTCTGCCGAACCACCAGGCCGCCCATGCCAGACGGCTCACACGTTACAAGCAGGTACTCCCCGCCCTCGTCGCTCTCAAACAAAACCACCCGATCATCAAACAGCTCCATCGCGTCCCCTTTCTCTCGCTCTTATCTAGTAAAAGCATAGCAGGTAGATGACTGTATACAGAACAGTTGTTCGTGTATTTTCTATTGAGCTGTCCGCACGGCATGGTATGGACCTGCGCACGAAATAGGGCGCCCCCGAAGGAGCGCCCTTGCATATCGCCTATGCAGCCAAGTTACGCGACCGGCTCGATCTTCTCGAGGCCGCCCATGTAGGGACGCAGGACCTCGGGGATCGTGATGGTGCCGTCGGCGTTCTGGTAGTTCTCCAGAATGGCAGCCATGGTGCGGCCAGCCGGCAGGCCGGAACCGTTAAGGGTGTGCAGGTAGCGCGAACCCTTGAAGTTCTCGGGGTCGCGATACTTGATGTTGGCGCGGCGAGCCTGGAAGTCACCGCAGTTGGAGCAGGAGCTGATCTCCTTGTAGGCGTTGTAGCTCGGCAGCCAGACCTCGACGTCGTAGGTCTGACGGGCAGAGAAGCCCAGGTCGCCGGTGCACAGGCTAATCACGCGATACGGAAGGCCCAGCTGCTGCAGCAGGTACTCGGCCTCGGCGGTCATACTCTCGAGCTCCTCGTCAGACTCCTCCGGCTTAGCGAACTTGACCATCTCGACCTTGTCGAACTCGTGCTGACGGATGATGCCGCGGGTGTCGCGACCGGCGGAACCGGCCTCCTCGCGGAAGCAGGGGGTGAAGGCGGTGTAGCGGCGCGGCAGAGTGTCGGCATCGAGGACCTCGCCGGCGTGCAGGTTGGTAAGCACGACCTCGGCGGTGGGGATCAGGAAGTTGTCGCCCGAGACGTGATAGGCGTCGTCCTCGAACTTGGGCAGCTGACCCGTACCGAACATGGTCTGACGCTTGACGACGATGGGCGGCCACCACTCCTTAAAGCCACGACTCGTGTGCGTGTCCAGGAAGAAGTTGATAAGGGCGCGCTCCAGGCGGGCGCCGGCGC
>USHT01000097.1 GCA_900554455.1 uncultured Collinsella sp. | reverse complement strand
ACAGGTCGCTCATATCGCCGCCGGTAGCAGCGCCCAAAAACTCGCTTTTGGCCTTTGACCAGGCGGCTCGCTTTTTGCTTCCCATCTGCTTAGCGCCTCTCTCCAAACGCTGGTATCATTGCTCAACCAAAGTGATACCAATAAACGTGAGGTCGCCGCGTGATGATCAGAAAAACCCTCGATACCGACATTCCCGCCGTCATGGCTATCTATGACGCAGCCCGCGCCTTTATGCGCGCACATGGCAACGCCACGCAGTGGCCCGAGGGCACGCCTTCTGCCGAGCAGCTGGCTGCCGATATCGCCGCCGATGGCAGCTATGTGTGCGAAGTCGACGGCCGCGTGGTGGCGACGTTTGCCTTTTTGCCGGGCCCGGACGAGTGCTATGACGTCATTGAGGATGGTCAATGGCGCAGCGACGCTCCGTACGCCGTGCTGCATCGCGTGGCGTCCGATGGCACCGTGCACGGCATCGCGGCTGCGATGTTTGCCTTTGCCAAGGAACGTATCGACCATCTGCGTATCGACACGCACCAAGACAACCTGCCTATGCAGGGCGCCATCGCCAAGGCCGGGTTTAAGCGCGCCGGTATCGTATATGTGTCGGACGGTACGCCGCGCGTCGCGTTTGATTGGCTGCGCGAGACATAAGAGCGGGGACGCGTATCAACAATTTGCACGAACGAAAATGGCCCCGGGTGGGGTCATTTTCGTTCGCTGCGCTGTTTTGCGAGCCGGCTTTCGCAAGGCGCGAACCTACGAAAATCGCCGCGCGGCAACGCGGGGCGATGAGCTCGGCCGGGGGATAGGGCCCGCTTCGCCCGCCGGCCCGTAAATTGTATCATCCAGTGTGGAGCGTGAGTGCCCGTTGCCGCGTGCGATGGGCTTGTAATAAGAGGAGAGCCATGTCGAAGCAAGCGGTCGTTGGAATCTTGGCGCATGTCGATGCCGGCAAGACCACGCTGGCCGAGGCCATGCTGTTCAACGCGGGTCGCATTCGCAAGCGCGGCCGCGTGGACGATGGCGATTCGCATCTGGATACGAACGAGATCGAGCGCGAACGTGGCATCACGATTTTCTCGTCGCAAGCCGTGCTCGACCATGGCGATACCCACGTCATGCTCGTGGATGCGCCGGGGCATGTCGATTTTTCTGCTGAGGCGGAGCGCACGCTGCGCGCACTCGACTATGCGATTTTGGTTGTGGGTGCCAACGATGGCGTGCAAGGGCACACCGAAACCCTGTGGCGACTGCTTGCGCGCTATGACATTCCGACATTCATCTATATCAACAAAATCGATTTGGAGAATCCCGGCCGCGATGCTTTGCTGGCACAGCTTGGGCAGCGTCTTTCCGAGGGCTGCCTGGATGCCGGCGAACTGTTGGCGGGCGAGGCCGTTCAGGAGGACGCTGCTGCGTTGGACGAAGCAGCGCTCGAGGAGTTTCTTGAAGCGGGTGAGCTTTCCGTCGCAACGCTGTCGCGCATGGTTGCCGAGCGCAAGCTCTTTCCCTGTTTTGCCGGCTCGGCGCTCAAGGACCAAGGTGTGGACGAGCTGCTGGATGGTATATGCGCGCTGATGCGCGAGCGAACATGGCCCCAGGAGTTCGCCGCGCGTGTCTACCGCGTGAGTCGTGGAGACCGTGGCGAGCGTCTTGCCTGGATCAAGGTGACGGGCGGTGTACTGCGTGCAAAGCAAGTTGTCGAGGGATGCTCTGGCGCCTCCACCTGGGAGCAAAAGATCGACCAGGTGCGCATCTATAACGGTGAGAAATACGAGCTTACCCAGGAAGTTGCCGCTGGCGGCATCTGCGCCGTGACGGGTCTTGCGCACGTTCGCCCGGGGGACGCCCTGGGCGCGGAGCCCGCGGGCGATGCGCCCGTCATTGCGCCGGTTCTCACCTATACGGTGCTTCCGGGCGAACACGATGTCCATGCGGTGTTCAAAGCATTGACTGAGTTGGCGGACGAGGATCCCATGCTCGGCGTAAGCTGGAATACGCATCTTGAGCAGATTCATTTGCAGTTGATGGGCGCCGTGCAACTCGAGGTCGTGCAGCGGGTGTTGGCCGATCGCTTTGGCCTTTCGGTTGCGTTTGAGTCTGGCGGCATTCTCTATAAGGAGACTATTTCGCAGCCGGTCGAGGGCGTGGGCCACTTTGAGCCACTGCGCCACTATGCCGAGGTGCATCTACGCCTGGAGCCGTTGCCAGCGGGTTCGGGCGTGCAGTTTGGCACCGTGACCTCGACCGACGAGCTCGATATTAACTGGCAGCGTCTGGCACTTACCAACGCCATGGAGCGCGATCACCTGGGCGTGCTGACCGGCTCGCCCATCACCGATGTGCGCATTACGCTCACGGGCGGCCGTGCGCATGCCAAACATACCGAGGGCGGCGATTTTCGCCAGGCCACGTACCGCGCGATTCGCCAGGGTTTGATGCAGGCGCGCGAGGCCGGCGCGGCGGTACTGTTGGAGCCGTGGTATCGCTTTGAGCTCGAGGTGCCGGGGGAGTGCGTGGGTCGGGCGCTCTCGGATGCCACGCGCATGGGTGCCGAGTACGAGCCGCCGACGATGGCGGGAGACCGGGCGAAGCTTGTGGGTTGCGTGCCGGCATCTGAGGTGCAGGATTACGCGCTGGAGGTGGCTGCCTACACGAGTGGTCGCGGACATCTGTACCTAGAGTTCGCCGGCTATTCGGCTTGCCATGATGCCGAGCGCGTAATCGAGACGGCCGCCTATGAGCCCGAGGCCGATCTGCCCAACACGCCCGACTCGGTCTTTTGCTCTCACGGCGCCGGTTACACGGTCAAATGGTACGACGTACCCGCCGCGGCGCACGTAAAGATCAATCCCGACACCTTCCGCCCCTGGCGAGCAGCGGACGCCGAGTTTTTCGGCCATATGTGACAAAGGGACAGTTCCTTTGTCACATGCTATTGGTATAACTTGGTATAAGTTGGTATAACTATTGCCAGGGTTTGCCAATCCGAGGAGGCCGACATGAACCCGAATCCCTTTAAGCCAACGGCAGGCAAGCGGCCTCCGATACTCATCGGTCGTGAGTCGGTCATCGAAGATTTCGAGGAAGGGCTCGATAACGGCGCCGGTGCCCCCGGAAGGCTCATGCTCATTACGGGAAACCGCGGCTGTGGCAAAACGGTTCTCCTACGGGAGCTGCAGCGTCTAGCCAGCGCGCGCGGATGGGCGGTTGTCTCCGATTCCGCTTCGCTTGGCTTATGCGACCGCTTGGCCGACGCGCTTCGCTCGAATAAACCCGTTGTGACGTCAATGGAGTTCGGTCCGTCGTTTGGCCGGATGTCGGTCGAGGCGGCGCGGGCAAAAGGCGAGACGTTGCGCGGGCTGGTCAACGAGCGCCTCAAGAAGCTCGGTCCAGGCAAGGGCATACTGTTTGCGATTGACGAGGCGCAATCTGCGTCTATCGAGGAGCTGGCGGCTCTTGCCGTTCTCTATCAGCAAGTGCTCGGAGACCAGGATGCCACGGGATTGCCCGATAGCGACCAGCGCGGTCTTGCGCTGGTGTTCGCCGGCTTACCCAGTATGGTTGACGATCTGCTCGAAGAGCCGAGCGTGACGTTTTTGCGGCGTGCCCAGCAGCGTACGCTGGGGGCGATATCCTTGCCCAAGGTGCGTGATTCATATATCCAGACGGTCAAAGACGCTGGTCTTTACGTTGACACGGAGACGGCGGACCTTGCGGCACACAGGAGCATGGGGCATCCCTATATGGTTCAGCTGGTGGGCTATTACATGTGGCGCTCTGCTGTCCGGCGTGGCTCGCAAGTCATCGAAAGGCGCGATGTCGAGGATGGCCATGCGGATGCCGTCTCCGAGTTCTATGAAGCGGTTGACGCGCCCCTGTATTACGGGCTGCGCAGTCCACAGCGCCTTTTTATCGAGGCCATGGTGGTTGACGAGGGCAAGCCGACGCGCATGGCGGATATCATTGAGCGCTGCGATCGTACCCAGAGCTGGGCGAGTAAATATCGCGCAAGCCTGATTCGCGAGCGCGTCATCGAGGCTGCCGGATACGGTCTCGTCCGGTTTACCGTGCCCATGCTGGGCGCGTACATTCGCGATCGAGTTTTATGGCATGAGTAGGGTGATAAAGGTGACGGAACAGAAGATGAGCCCGCAGGCTATCGAGGTACGTGGCGCGCGCGTCCATAACCTCAAGGACATCGATATCGACATTCCGCTGGGAAAGCTCGTGGGCATTGCCGGCGTGTCGGGCTCGGGCAAGAGTTCGCTTGTACAGCTGATTGCGCGCCTGTACGACGCCACTGAGGGCACCGTGCTTGTGGGCGGACACGACGTGCGCGACTACGACCTCGCGACCTTACGCGATGCCGTGGGCATTGTGCTGCAAAAGAATGTGCTGTTCACGGGCACCGTGCGCGAGAACCTGCAGTGGGGTAATCCGCAGGCGTCGGACGATGAGCTCCTCGCGGCTTGCCGCGCAGCGTGCGTGGACGAGTTCCTTGATCGCATCGGCGGGCTGGACGGCGAGTTGGGTCAAGGTGGCGCCGGTGTTTCGGGTGGCCAGAAGCAACGCCTGTGCATCGCGCGCACGCTGGCGCTCAACCCCGACGTGATTCTGTTCGACGAGCCCTGCTCGGCGCTCGACCCCATCTCGACGTTGGCAATCGAGGACCTTATGTCGTCGATCGTTGCCGACCGCGCCATCGTCATCGTGACGCACAACATGGAGCAGGCGTCGCGCGTGTCCAACCGCACGGCGTTCTTCTACATGGGCGATATGGTCGAGTACGACGAGACCGACGAGATTTTCCAACGGCCCAAGGATAAGCGGCTGAATGATTACCTCACCGGCATGTTCTCCTAGTCCGGGACATGCTTGAGGCCTGCAGCGGCCACGGTTGCCGCAGGACTGATTGGAGAGGCGGGTCATCTCTTGTGGGAGATGGCCCGCCTTTTTGTGTCGTGTGCGGCCCGCCTTTTCGCTGCTATCATGGACAACGTTGAATTTCTACGAAGGAGCAGGGCATATGGCGATTCTTTTGGGATGCGATTCCGTCAGCCTAGAGTTTCCCACCAAGCATATTTTCGATAGCGTGACGCTCGGCGTGGGCGAGGGCGACCGCATTGGTATTGTCGGCAAAAACGGCGACGGCAAGTCGACGCTGCTGAGCGTGCTCGCCGGCACGCTGGAGCCCGATGACGGGCGCGTGAC
>USHT01000096.1 GCA_900554455.1 uncultured Collinsella sp. | reverse complement strand
CTGCGCCGCTTCGACGGCACGACGGACGCGGGCGACGGCACGGCCCACCTCATCCGTCTCGAGCAACGTTCCGTCAACCATGAGACGACGCACACCGGCATCGAGCAGCTGAGGAACCTGCGGCGTGAGGTCGATGGGGTAGGCATCGTACAGGCGAGAGCGGCCGTGGATGTCGGTGCGGACGGGCATGACCTTTCCGTCGATATTCTTGAGCGAGAGCTTGCGGGCACGCAGACGGCAGTTGACACAATCGTGGATGCAGCCGTTGGCAACCTGCAGAATGCAATGCTCGCTTGTCATGACGCGCGGGCGGCCAAAGACGGTGATGCCCAAAGCCGCGGGCGCGGCGGCACCGAGCGAGACAATCTCGTCGAGCGTGATCTCGGGCGAGAGCCAAAACGCACCGGCTCCGCGCTCGGCAAGCGCCTCCATGCAGGGCGTGTTGTGCACCGGCAGGCAAGAGCGAATCTCGGCCGTGGCGCCGGCATGCGCGGCTACGGCGAGCTCGGAGATATTGCCGACGGCGACGGTGGCTCCAGCATTGATCCAGGGATCGACGCGCTCGTGGTCGACGGCGCGGCAGACCTCGTCGAGTACGGGCACGATACCCTGCTCAAATGCATCGGCAGGGGAGAGTCCGACAGCCTCGAGCGCGTCGGTGGTCATATAGATGCGCGCGGCGCCCTCGGCGCGAGCCGCCTCGGCGGCTTCGAGCGTGGTGACGGCGGCGCAGATCTGCGGCTCATCGCGGTAATGCTCGGGCATGGGGCGTGTACATTTGTCGAGTACCGGCAACTCGAGCGTTTTCGCGCGCTCCTCGTACGGCGCCAGAATGGTCTCCTCCAATGCTTTACAGGCGGCGGCGCGCACCTTGTGCACGGCGGAGAAGCCCATGCCGCAGCCGGCGTCGAGCGAAACGTCAAAGCTCGCAGCCTCAAAGGGCGAGGAACCCATACGGCCCACATGCTCAACCAGGTCTGCCGCCTCGACGGCGCGAGTCTTGGCGGCCTCGACGGTGAAGCCTGTGGCGGTGGCGGCGAGCGCGGGGTTGTCACAGCAGGTGAGTGTGACGGTAAACGGCTCGCCCAGGCGCGCCACGACGGACACATCAACAGCTCGGCGGCGCAGCACATCGCGCTTGAGCGCGGCGCCGGCGGCGTCGATGGCACGCTGACTGCGAATCACGCGCACGCGGCAGCCCTCGGGCATGCTGCGAGGCACGCGGCACTCGATGATGTCACCGGCGGCGGCATCATCGGCGGCAATGGTGGTTAGGAACTGGTCAAACTCGTTATCGTGGCGAAGCTCCAGCAGGTCGCCCTTGCCCACGGGCTCAAACAACTCAATGCGGGCGATGGCGGCGCGCCGACGGCGGTCGTCGGGCTTGAGGCCGCGCACATCGCGGTTGGCCGGGCGGCTGCCCAGCACCGTGCCCACGATCTGGCCGCGGTTGTTGGAGCGCTCGTAGCTCATCATCTCGTCACCCGAGGTACCGTCTTGGTAGGCGTGCGTAAAGTCGCGGTTAAAGCAGCGCTTGAGCTGTCGCTGACGGGCTGCATCCTCATCCTTGGAGGTCGAAACATCGGCCAGCATGTCATCAATCTGATGACGATACACGTCGACGATGGAGTACACGTAATCAGGGGCCTTCATGCGGCCCTCGAGCTTGAGCGATGCGGCGCCGGCGTCATACAGACGGCGAACAAGCTGCGAAGTGTTGGTGTCGCGCGGGCATAGCGCACGCTCGCGACCGGCAGGGGAGAGCGAGCGGCCGTTCTCGTCGATCAGCTCGTAGGGCAGGCGGCAGGGCTGGGCGCACATGCCGCGGTTGGCCGAGCGGCCCGCCATGGCAAAGCTCGAGAGCAGGCACAGGCCCGAGTAACAAAAGCAGATGGCACCGTGGCTAAAGACCTCAAGGTCCACATCGGGCGCGGCGTCGTGAATGGCGGCGATTTCGTCGATGGAGAGCTCGCGCGAGAGAGTCACGCGGTCGGCGCCCTGCTCACGGCACCAAAGGGTTCCGCGGTCGTCGTGGATGTTCGCCTGGGTCGAGATATGTGTCTCGATGCCGGGCATGGTGCGCTTGGCCTCAAAGAACAGACCCCAGTCCTGGATAATGAAGGCATCGGCGCCCAGCGTGGAGCAGCGATGAATGAGCTGCAGTGCATCGCCCATCTCGGACTGCTTGATGACGATGTTGACCGTGACGTAGACGCGCGACCCGGCTAGATGTGCGGCGCGGCAGGCTTGCTCAAAGGCCTCGTCGGTAAAGTTGGTTGCCTTGCGGCGGGCGTTGAAGCTGCCCATGCCACAGTAGATGGCGTCTGCCCCGGCGGCGAGCGCGGCGGCAAAGGGCTCCGGGCCTCCGGCGGGGGCCAAAAGCTCGGGCCTGCGGTTAGTGGTTCGGCTGGCGGTTGCGGTCATATCCTGCCTTTCAAAATGCTCAGATATTCAAAAGTATAGTGGCGTCGCTGCAGTGGGCGACGCCCGCAGCCTAAGCAGGACAAAGTCTTCAGCAGCTTGGACTGGCTGCTCCACATGAGAACCGTTCAGCGGTTCGGGGAAACCGTTGGGCGATAAAATATTCTCGCAAGCTGATAATATTCTTGCATCAAACAGAAACCTTGAGTACTATCCAAATCAAGCGCGGTGTTCAGACCGAACTGTGCCTCCCGGTGTGAACACCGCGCTCACGCTCTCTCAATTGATCGTAAGGAGAAAAACATGAGCAAGACCGTCGTGTCTTCCGATAACGCACCCGCAGCCATCGGCCCGTATTCCCCCGGTATCCAGGCCGGCAACATGGTGTTCCTGTCCGGCCAGCTGGGCATCGATCCCGCGACCGGCAAGATGCCCGAGGGCGTCGAGGCCCAGGCCAAGCAGTCCCTCGCCAACGTCGAGGCCCTGCTGACCGCTGCCGGCGCTACCTTTGCCGATGTCGTCAAGACCACGGTCTACCTGGCCGACATCGCCGACTTCGCCGCCGTGAACGAGATCTACGCCTCCAAGTTCGAGGCTCCGTTCCCCGCGCGCAGCGCTTTCCAGGTTGCCGCCCTTCCGGCTGGTGGTCTGGTCGAGATCGAAGTCGTCGCCGCTCTCTAAGGCGTTGACAACAACTAAACATGACATGCAAAAAGACCCTGCAGCGCGTGCGAGCTGCAGGGTCTTTTATCAAGTGACGGATCGCTTGTGGAGCCGCACTCCATTTTGCTCGTTAGCCTTCCTTGCGGACTTTTTGCAGGTAGCGGTAGACGCTGGGCTCAGAGATGCCCAGCGCGGCGGCGGCGCAGGCCACGGCGCCCTTGAGCATGAACACCCCGTTACCGTTGAGGTGGCGAATGACGTCCACGCGGTCGCTCTGACCAAGCGACGCTACATCCAGCCCGCGCGCGCTCAGCAACTCGGCAATGCTGCGGTCGATGAGCTCCTGTGTAGACTCCGAAAGGCTTTCGACCTCGATAGACGCGGGCTCTGCCTGTCTAGGCGCCGCGTCGAAGCACGCCATGAGCTGCTGCGCCATGGCGTTGATGGAGCGCACGGTCGAGAGGTCGGTGTTGACGCAGAGCATACCGACGATCTCATCATTCTCGCGGATAAAGTACGTCGCTGACTCCAACGTCTTGCCGCCGGCACCGCGCCCCTCGTAGCCCGTAATAAACGGCAGGTCGCGATACTTGGCGTCGTGCATGATCTTGAGTGCCAGATCGGTGGCGGGACCGCCGACCTGGCGACCGCTCACGATGCCGTTGCGAATATCGACGATGGCGTGGTCGGGATCCGAGAAATCGTGCAGCACGATTTCGCTGTTTTTGCCGAGTATCTGCTCCAGAAAATCGACCATCGGCAAAAAGCGACGTACGGTCTCGTTCACGGGCAACTCCTTTGGGTGAAATCGGAAATGTTCATAACAATTTTTTCTCATGGTAACACGCTGCCCATCATCTCGTATATCCGCAGGTACATTGCGTAATGCAGACGAACGGTAGGAATTTAGCGGTAAACGGTTGACCAAAAGAAATGTTAGATGTTATTTTGACCAGACACTGTCCTGACCTGCGGAAATGCGTAATTTCAGCTGAAGAATAGTCTGATAACAAAAAATTATTATTGAGAATGAGAATCATCTTTAATACGATATGCAATGAAGGCACAACCTCAACCCCGCACTGCGTCACAATAGAGCGTCAGATGCGAAAACAACTACTTCGAGGATTGGTGGTCAAATGACCCAGGAGACGGTTGCGAACGGCACTGAAGCCCTGTTCACTCGCGAAGGCATGCCTCCCGTTAAGGAAATGATCCCGTGTGCCCTTCAGCACGTACTGGCATCGTTTGCCGGCATCATTACCCCGGCGGTCATCATGGCCGGCGTCTACGGCTTTAATAGCCAGCAGAGCACCGACATCATCCAGGTCGCGCTCATTCTTTCGGCGATCGACACGGCTCTTCAGGCCTTCGCTCCCTTCCGTCGCATCGGCGGCGGCCTGCCCATCGTCATGGGCGTTTCGTTCGCGTTCCTGCCGGCCCTGCAGGCCATGGGTGCCTCGGGCTTTAGCTTTGGTGCGCTGCTGGGCGGCGAGATCGTCGGCGGCGCCGTCGCGGTCCTCTTTGGTCTGGCCTACAGCAAGATCAAGTGGCTGTTCCCGCCCGTCGTGACCGGTACGGTCATCTTCTCCATCGGCGTTTCGCTGTATCCCACGGCCGTCAAGTATATGGCCGGCGGTATGGGTACGCCGCTGTGGGGCACCCCGCAGGCCTGGTGCGTCGCTCTTATCACCTTCGCCGTGGTCTTTGCGCTCGCCAACTTTGGCAAGGGCACGCTCAAGCTGGGATCCGTGTTCTTTGGCATGATCGTTGGCATGATCGTCTCCATCCCCTTTGGCATGATCGACTTCTCCAGCGTCGCCACCGCTCAGGTCTTCGCTCTTCCCAAGCTCATGCCCTACGCGCTCGAGTTTGATCCCGAGGTCTGCATTACCCTCGCCGTCGTGTTCCCCATGGTTGCCATCCAGGTTATCGGTGACGTCTCCGCCGCCTGCCTGGGCTCCATCGACCGTATGCCCACCGAGCGCGAGCTCTCCGGCGCTATCGTGTCCCAGGGCTTCACCTCTATGGTCGGCGGTCTGCTGGGCGGTCTTCCCACCAGCGCCCTTGGCCAGAACGTGGGCATCATCTGCTCCAACAAGGTCGTCAACAAGTGGGTCTTTGTGATCATCGCGGCCGTCTTTGCCATCGCCGGCCTGTTC
>USHT01000095.1 GCA_900554455.1 uncultured Collinsella sp. | reverse complement strand
CTCAGGGATGGGATCGCCCTGATTGATAAAGCGCACGCGCACGCCACCGCCGTCCCGGCGTCTGGCCTCGATCGTGATGGTCGAGCCCTCATAGCTATAGGCGACGGCGTTTTTCATGATGTTGTTGAACACGCGAGCCATCTTGTCGCCATCCACGAGCACCGTCAGGTCCTCGTGGATATCAACTTGGGCTTCCTTATGCTGCTCGTTGAGGATGGGATAGAACTCGTCAGCCACCTGAGCCAGCAGCAACCCCAGATCAACATAGCCGCGCGTGAGCACGATATCGTGGAAGTCAAAGCGTGTGATATCGAAGAACTCTTCGATGAGTGCATCGAGCCGGTGCGCCTTGTCGAGAGCCACGCCCGTAAAGTGCGCACGTTGCTCAACCGGCAGCTCAGGAGCCTCTTGCAGCAGCGAAAGATAGCCCACCACACTGGCAAGCGGGGTGCGTAGGTCATGTGCCAAGTACGTGACCAGATCGTCCTTGCGATGAGATTCGTCACGCAAGGCCTGTTGCACCTTGCGCTCACGGTCACGCACGCGGTTAAGGGCGCCCTCGACCTCCAAGAAGTCGCCGTCGATGTTGTCCCAGGTGTCGGGGTGATCGATCAGGCGATCTTGAATACGAGCAGCCAGCACACAATCGGCATGCTGCTCGCCCTGTTCGTAGCCCTGGTAGTACAGGGCGCGGCCACACAAGAACAGCACGCACGCGGCAAGCGCCAGCACAAAGCCAAGCATGTTGAATACAAAGCCGGCATCGAACAACACCGGCCCTTCGATGCCGCCGAGCGCCATGGCGCCAATCGCCAACGTCATGGCCCACGCGGCGCCGCCAATCACCATGCAGCGGCGCACGATCTCAAATCGATCGATCAGCAAAAAGCCGGCAAGCAGCACCGTCAAGATTCCGGCGATGTTGTCGATGCCAATCAGCAGCAGGCTCAGCAAAAAGAGCAGCACCGTTGCAAGTGCGCGGTTGTCGACGACCGACCTCACGTATTCAAAGAGCCGATCGGGTACCTCGAATGCCTGCCTATCGTCTTTTGTCATATCCACTTCCCCACCATCAAAGGCGCTATTCGATGATGTAGCCGACGCCCCAGACGTTTTTGATAAAGCGTGGCTTTTGTGCGTCGTCGCCGATTTTTTCGCGCAAGTGGCGAATGTGCACCATCACCGTATTGTTGGAGCCGGGCATAAAATCCTCGCTCCACACCGCGCGGAACAGGTCCTCCACGGCCACCACGCTGCCGCGATGCTCGACCAGATACAGCAAGATTGAATACTCGGTGGGTGTGAGGCGTACCGGTGAACCGTCCACCGTTACGGAACGAGCATCGCGGTTGATCTCCAAGCCGTCGAGCTGAATGGTCGGCGACTCGGCCGCCTGTGCACGGCTACCGTAGCTGGTGTAGCGGCGAAGCTGAGCGTGCACGCGCGCGATGAGCTCCAGCGGACGGAACGGCTTAACCACGTAATCGTCCGCACCAAGCGAAAGGCCCTCGATCTTGTCTTGCTGGGCATCGCGCGCCGTCAGCATGATCACAGGATAGGTATGGCTGGAACGGATCGTACGCAGCAGCTCAAACCCATCGATATCGGGCAGCATGACATCTAGCAGCGCCAAATCGAACTCCTGCTCCAAGATTGCCTTGGCAGCATCGGCCCCGCTATAGGCAATCTGGACATCAAAGCCCTCTTTTGTAAGGTAGATACCAACCAAGTCGGCGATGGCCTTCTCGTCATCAACTACCAGTATGCGCTCGTTCATGCGTGCTCCTCTCGCGCTCCATTATGCCTGAGGCGACGCACGCCACACACAACAAGCGTGGGTGATTAAGTCGGTCTTAAGCACCCTTGTGCCCGTTCGGGTGCGGATGTGGGCCACGCACGCACGCGATGATCGCCGACGCCGGCAAACGATATACTCTAGTTTCAGAAGAGACCATCCCGTCGAAAGCGAAATCTGTGAAGTCCCTCACCTCTTTTGCAAAGCGCTCAGCCCAGCTTGCCGCCGGCTTTGTCTGCGCTATCGCCCTTGCCGCTGGCGCGCCCACCGTCGCCGGCGCCCAAGTGCTCACGACCGACAATGTTTGCGGCAAAACCGCCGATGTGCGCGGTATCACGGCCGAAAACCTGCCCGATATCGATGCGACCAATGCCCTCGTCATGGGCAAAGACGGTACCGTCTACTATGGGCGCGGCGCCGATGAGCAGGTCAAAATCGCCTCGATCACCAAGGTCATGACCGCAATCCTAACCGTCGAGAATTGCAAGATGGACGAGAAGGTCACGGTGAGCAACGCCGCAGCCACCGTGGGTAATTCGACCGCCGGCTTGCTCGAAGGCGACGAGCTTACCGTGGAGCAGGCACTACGCGGTCTGATGATTCCCTCGGGCAACGACGCCGCCATCGTGCTCGCCGAATATGTGGGCAAGAAGATCGACCCCAAGACCAAAGACGCCGAGGCCACATTTGTGAAGGCCATGAACGAGCGCGCTAAGAAGCTCGGCTGTACCGGTACGCTTTTTGAAAACCCGCATGGTCTGGACTTTGATGAGTGGGCTGGCGATATGCACTCAACCGCACACGACGTAGCGCTGATGATGCAGGAGGCCATGAAAAACGACACGATCCGCGAGGTCGTAGCGAGCGAGGATTCCTGGATCGAGGTCACGGGCGCCGACGGCACCGACCATTCGCATTCCATGGACACGCATAACTATTTGCTGGGCCAAGATGGCAACATCGGCGGCAAGACCGGCACCACCGACGACGCGGGCTATTGCTTTACGAGCGCCTACAACCGCGACGGCGACGAGATCTACACCGTTATTTTGAACTCCACCACCACCGATCAGCGCTTTACCGATACCGCCACCCTTGCCAACTGGTACTACGGTCACAAGGTGACGGTCGCAATCGCCAACACGCAAGAAAAGACCGCCAACGGCAACCCGCTTATGGCGCGCATTAGTCAAACCGACTGGACGGATAAGACAATCGACGCCACGCTCGCCGATCCCACGGCGCAAGCGACCGTGTTTTCTCTTGCCGGCGAGGTGACCGAAAAGGTTAGCTACGACGATCTTTCTGGCACGGTGCATGTGGGCGACAAGGTGGGCAGCGTTACACTCAAGCAGGACGGCACCAAGATCGCCGTCATGGACCTGGTTGCCGACGAGGAAGGCTCGGGGCCCAATCCCATCGAGTGGCTCCTTGTGAAGCTCGACCGCCTGGGCCGCCGCATCGACAACCGCCCGCTCACGGCAGAGAGCGAGACCGTAGCCAAGGCGCCCGAGGTGTAGGGCTGGGGGAACATTACATTTGAGATTGGAGAGGCGTCCAACGGGGCGCCTCTTTTTGAATACCTCTTAAACGGGATGCGTCAGAATCACCAAAGCGACATTGCTAGCCGTTTACCTTCGCTGTGTCTTTTCGGACCTTGAAAACGGGTCCACCGGGCATGCTAGTAGATCCTTTCGACCTCCTTGGTCAAGGCCCTGAAAAGATCCCCAGCTGAGGGGTCTGCCCCAGGACACAGCGATTGCCAGGCACCCGTTTCTCCGATGGTGCCCGCACTCGTCATAACAAGATCGTCGCTCCGCCTGCGAATGGAGACACTAACGGAGCGGCCATTATGGAACCCATGGATATCGACTTTATTTATGCGCCCATCAGCTAGATAACTAATCATGACATTGATGCTGTCACCATACTCCGGCAATTCGAAGCCGTGGGAATCCATCAATAGCTTCACGTCCTGATGGTAAATGCGGGCCTCGACGACATTCTTGGGCATTTTCCCCGTCTTTGTTGGAGAGCAAAAGCTGATGCTTGGCTCCTCTTCGCTCATGCCTCGGTCAAACCTAAGCATGCACGGGCATACCGACTCAATGGTTCGCAAGGCGTCCGCCGCGACCTTTTCCTCGGTAAACATCTCCACGTCGATGCCGTTTTCTTCCATATAGGCACGGTTTTTACGTTGAAGCTCTAGCCGAGCCGCAGCCTCCCCATCTCCACGCTGTTCCCAATTTCCGGAGTCGGCGACATTTCGATCGAATGTAGAATCAACGGAACATGGCGCTTGCTGTTGAGTCGGATCACTGTCGCCGAGACGCCTTAGCTCGGAGCGTCTCATCAGTAGTGTCACAATATCAAACAGCCAACCAAATCCAAAAAGGCCAAAGGTAAAGAGATATAGAAAGAAGCTACCCCACATCCGTGCATACGCCCTATGAGCGCCCGACCATCCAAGAAGGAAGCATAGCAAAAGCGCTTTGTTTGCCCTGTCAACCGACGTAATCTCTCGAGTGAGAGATTTCTGTTCAGGCTTCGCCAAAGGTGTAATTTCATGCGATGAAACAGTAATTGAGGATGTCCTTGACGCCGAGCTCCGAGCGCCTGATTTAGCAACGGCGCGAGCGACATCCCCAACTCCGACGGTCGTTCTGCTGTATACGGCATTGTAAGCAGCCTTCTTCGGATTTTTGATCCACCCCATGCCCTTCTTACCATAGCCGGGGATTATCGCCCGCTTTACCGCGCGCTTCGCTCTGCCGGTCGTTCTTGCCTTGAGTGATGTCTTTAGATTCGGCTTACGCAGCCCGACCTTTACCATATTTCTACTCCATCCCCTCGGAACCCCACACCGGGGTGCACGAGCACGCCTGGGTCTCCCGTTTTCAAGCGCCCCGTGTTTGCCTAATGTTCACGCCCTTTCGGACTCTAATCCCCAGCCGCCATTCTTGATAATAAAAAAGGGCCCCAAATGGGACCCTTCTTCAAAGTCATACTGGCGGAGAGCTGGGGATTCGAACCCCAGATGCCCTTTTGGGGCATACTCGCTTAGCAGGCGAGCACCTTCGGCCTCTCGGTCAGCTCTCCGTAACAGCCGTTCTATAGTAACCAAACAGCCGAAGTTGGGCAAGGGGAATTTTGAGGCGTTTCCTCTTTTACCTCTCTTTTACCAGTAAACGTCTCAGTCAATCATCTCAACCTGTAACATCTGCAGGCCGTAATCCCCTCCAGATGTTACAGATTGAGACAAAGATACAAGGACGGCCCCAGCGACAGCGCGGACAGCCCATTCTTTATTAGTCCTCTCGAACGGTCTCCAACAGATAATCGCGCATGTACGGAATTGCAAACGAAACACAGCCATAGCCCGCGGGCTCAATCAACCCCGCATCGATCAGACGCTTGCGATATGACCCAACTTTGTTCGCCGACAAACCCATCTTCTTGGCGATATCGC
>USHT01000094.1 GCA_900554455.1 uncultured Collinsella sp. | reverse complement strand
TTTTGGCAACCGGATGCAAAGTCGACGTCGACCGCAGAGCCATCCAAAAACGGCAGCACTAAGACGGCAAGCTCGCGCTCATAGTCGGCAACCGAAGGACAGATTGCCAGCACACGGCCATGATCGACCGGGAGTGCCAGCGATGGCACACAAGAACCGCTCGTCGTCGCACGGGCAAAAGCCTGGGAGCCCTCGCGCTCAATAATCCCCGCGACATCCTGACCGGCAAAACGAAGCAGCACAAACAGACGGCCCTGGCTGCGGCAAAGTGCCAAACGCTTGATACTCATCTACACTTCTCGCTTTCCCAGAGCATTCGCGGCCATGCGCTTGCACGCGCCCAGGCGCCCAAACCTCAAGACGTCGTAATCGAACATGAACTTTTTGCACGCACGGGCATTAGGGGCCTTACTGGTAAGCGCCGCACGCACCATGGCAGCAACAGAAGGAGCGCATTGTGCGAGCGCAGCATCGCTGCCAACGGCAGAGACGGCGAGCGCGTCAGCAACAGCAGCGAACACCTTGCCGCAATTCGCGCCCAGCAATCTCAACGCGTCATACAGCACCAGATCGCACAGGAAGTACGCCAGGTCCTCGGCATGCTGTGCGTCAAGACCGTCGCGCTGCCAATCAGTCAGCACTGCGGAGTAAATCTTCACATGTTCCAGCAGACGCGTCTCATCGTCGTAGCGCATGGTGTCCATAAGCGATCCCTTGCGCGCCACGCGATAGTCGTACAGCTTGTTCGAAATAAGCGCGGTCTTGCGCGAGCGACCGTACACGGCAAAATCGAAGACCTGGTCCTCGCCATACTTGACGGTTTCGTCGAAAACGATCCCGTTATTGAGCAAAAAATCGCGCTTGCAAGCGGTGCGCCATGCAAAGGGACGAGACGCTTCCTTAAACAGCAGGTCGGAGCTATAGCCCTCAAACGACACATCGCGCGGGCTCAACACATAGTTAAGCCACGGATACCCCGCCTCCAGCGGATACGGATTCGCGCCAAAGGTCAACACGTCGCAATCCTCGCGCTCAAAGACATCGACGATCACGCGGCACGCATCGGGCGTAAAGCGGTCGTCGGAATCCAAGAACGCAACGATAGGCGACGTGGACGCAGCGATACCCGCATTGCGGGCGCTCGACAGGCCGCCGTTCTCCTTATCGACCAGCGTAAAGCGCGCGTCCTTTTCGCAATAGGCAACCGCAATATCGCGCGAGCCGTCCGGCGAGCCATCGTTGACCAGCACGCCCTCCCAATCGGGCATGTCCTGCGCAAGCAGGGAGTCCAGGCACCAGGCCAGACACTCCTCCACCTTATAGATGGGAACGACAACGGAAATCTTAGGGGTAGCCATAATCACGTGCTCCTACTGCGCCGCCGGCACGTCGTCGGGATGCGGGTTATCGCCGTAGGTGCGCTGATACGTCAGCACGCGCCAGACCAGCGGCAGGCCGCCAATCTTAAAGTAATGCTTAAACGTATTGAGCTTGCCCGGCTTCTTAAAGTCAAAGCGCGAATCGATATAGGCGCGGGGCGATTTGACCATCAGGCGCAAGTCGGTCTCGCCACGCGGATCAAACAGCGACAGATCAAAGCGACCGGCATCCCAGTCGGCCTTGAGCTCGGGCGAGGCCTTCTGCCAAAACTGCTCGCGCAGTTCATCGACCAGGCGCTCATCATTCCAACGGTACGTATCGACCTTCATGCGCATTAAAATACCCTGAAGCTGAGCCTTAAGCTCGGGGCGTTCATCCAAAAAGCGCTGCATCTCGGCATATTCGTCGCATACGCAAAACACCTTGTTGGGCGAATTAACGGAGCTCTTCTCGTTATCTTGCCGATAGCACAAAATGGGGTCCGTAATAAACGCGGCACGCTCGGCGCAAGCCCAAACCTTAAAGTTAAAGCCTGCGTCCTGATACGAGGCGCCCGGCGTGGGAAGGAACCGAACCTGATTGTCGTTGAGGAACTCGCGTCGATAAATAGCCGACCATATGGAAGGTTTACGGTAGAAGATGCCCGGGCGATCGACGGGGCGATACGCGGCGCCCGTCATATGCTCGTCGATGATCCCAAACAGCTCACGGCGTTCGCTGGGCGTGGACCAATACAGGTAAAAGTCGCCCTTTACCACATCGGCATGCTCAGCATCGGCCTTGGCGACCAGCTTTTGGAGCGAATTCTCAAACATAAAGTCGTCGGACTCAAGGATGCCCACGTACTCACCGCGCGCCATCTCCAGGCCGCGGTTCATCGAGTCGCCGTAGCCGCTGTTGGCTTTGTCGATCATCTTTACACGAGAGTCGCGCTCCATGTACTCGCGGATGATATCTGGCGAGCTATCGGTGGAGCCGTCGTTGATACAGATGATCTCGATGTCCTTGAGCGTCTGAGCCACGGCGGAATCGAGGCACTCGCGCAGGTAGCGTTCGACATTGCAGATGGGGACAAGCAGCGAAACTTTAGGGGTATCAGAGTTCTGCAAGAGAACCTCCTGTTGAATAGCGTGTAACAGGGTTATTTTAGCAGCCGAGTTGCGGCGGGCGGCAGCGCTTGGAATTAAAGAAAGCGCTCCAGGCAGGCTTTGAGACCGCGAGTCGAAAGATAGAATAGTGTGGCGTCTGCCATCGAAACGCCCAAGGTCGCCGCAACGAGCTTGTGGGCAACACGGCGAACGGCGCCCTTAGCAGGCATATCCGTCCACGCCGTTCCCAAAAACGTCGTGAGATCCATGTTGACGCGAGCGGCTACACGGCGGTAGTCGTTAGCGTCCAAGCGTGCCAAATCAAACACAATAAGGTCCAGGAACCAGGTGATCAGCTCGCCGGGACACAGGTCCAAAAGACCGTAGGCCGCCCAGTCCTCCAAGACCTCCTCGAGCATCCTCATGTGGGCGTCAAGCTTTTTGGCGCGAGCCTCGGCACTGTTGAACTCGTGCGTCGCCGATTCGCTCTCCATCACGTAGTGGTAGAACTTGTCCGGCATGACGACGGTCTTACGGGCAAGTGCATAAGCCGCAAATTGGAAGACGACGTCCTCGCCCAAAGCCAAACCGGGGGCGAAGCGAATGCCTTCGCGATTGAGCAGCTCGCGCGAAAAAGCCGCACGGCAGGCATAGGGCTGCGCATTCGAATGGAACAGCAGTTGGGGATCACGGGCGCCGAAGGTACCAGCTTTGGGGCTCATGAGTTGCTGGACGCGTTTGGGGGCAGCATCGGCTGGTTCACAGACGCCGCCAAAAACGGCGGCCTCGGCATCTGCAGACTCCATGGCATGCAGCACGCGCTCGACCGTCTGGGCATCGATGCAATCGTCGGCGTCCACAAAAAAGACGGTCTCGCCCTCGGCGGCATCGATACCGGCATTTCGAGCACACGAGACGCCCGCATTTTCCTGGTCAATCACCAGTACGCGATCGTCGGCCTGCGCGATCCGGCGCAACACGTCCAACGAATCATCAGTCGAACCGTCGTTGACGCAGACAACCTGAATCGAGCGCTCGGACTGGGCCAACAGCGAATCGAGGCATCGCTGAATGGAACGCACAGAGTTGTAAACAGGGACGACAATGGTAGCTTTAGGACACGAGGCCTCTCCCATGCCGACCTACCCCCTCAGCGATTCGATGAGGAAGGCGGCGACCACGCTAGGGCCTCCAACCGAGGCGTAATACTTAGCGCGCCCCAAGGCACCATCCGTCGCAAAACTCGGATGCTCGTCAACCCAGCCCTCAGGATCTTTGAGAATGGCAGCGAGATTCGCGCGCTTCCACGGCTTGAGGTCGTCAAGCGAAAAGTCCCCGGCGTCCAAGGCCGCTTGGAACTCCTTGGCCATCTGAACCAGGAACTCCTTATAGAACTTAGGCGCCAGGCGCACGTAGTTCCACATGTACGAATCGTACTTAATGAGCTGATTGAACTTGAGCATGCGCGCGACGTCATCACTTGCGTGGTCGCGGGCATAATCCTCTCGAATCCAACGCTCAATCTCGGCATACTCGGTATTGACGCAAAAGACCTTAGCCGAAGAATTGACCGAGGAATTCTCGTTGTCCTGGCGATACGACAACACGGCATCATGCAGGTAAACAGCCTTATCGGCGCACGCGATCACCTTAAAGGCGAATGACGTGTCCTGAAAGGATGCCCCCGGAGTCGGCAAGAACTTGATGCCGTTGCGCTCAAGAAAATCGCGACGGTACACGGCCGACCAAATCGACGGCTTTTGCTTAAAGAACTGAGTCGTATCGCTCGGGTGCACCGGCTTGCCGCAATCCTGAGGTCTAAACATCTCGTGCAGCGAGCGGCGCTCCTCGGGCTTAGACCAGTAGAAATCAAAGTTCGCCTTCGCAAAGTCGGCATTATTGCTATCGGCGGCCGAGACAAGCTTTTCGAGTGCGTCGGGCGCCATAAAGTCATCGGACTCCAAGATGCCAACGTACTTGCCACGCGCCATCTCCAGACCGTGATTCATCGAGTCGCCGTAGCCGCTGTTGGCCTTGTCGATCATCTTGACGCGCCCATCGCGCTCCATATACTCGCGGATAATCGCCGGCGAGTTGTCGGTCGACCCGTCGTTAATGCAGATGATCTCAATATCCTTGAGCGTCTGCGCCAGGGCGGAATCGAGACACTCGCGCAGGTAGCGCTGAACATTGTAAATGGGGATAAGCAGCGACAGAACAGGGCTGCCAGAGGCGTTAGTAGACAAATGTGCTCCTTAGGAAATACCTGTCGTTTCATGGTATCAAAGGGTCAGCGCGCCAGCGGGCGTTTATATAAATCTATGGAGCTCGCAGAGGAAAACCGATACGAAAGGACGTCATGCAGCCCAAAGCCGCACGCAACATAGCCATCGAAGCGCTGCGCTTAATCGCGGTCGCCGGCATCGCGGTGTTCCACACCTTTCAGTGGACCTTCCAGGCGACCTGTGCCGGCTTGCCGGAATACGTGCCGCTTGCCGCCTTCCCCCATTCCGGCGTGCTCGGTTTTATTAACTTGCTGGGCTGCTGGGCCAACGAGGTCTTCTTTATGATCTCGGGCTATTTTCTCATCGCTTCTGCCGCGCGTGCTTGGGACGGTGGAGCAACGTGGAAGTTGCAAATGCAGCGAACGGCGCAGCGCCTAGGCAAGGTCGTTATGCCCACTGCGTTTTATTGCGTCGTGGCGCTCGCGTGGTCCACGGTCGTCTCCCCCATTCCCGATGTTACCCTCAACACGCACTGCTGGTACACGCTAGGCCTTGAGTTTATCTGGGTCTATGCCGCCACGGTCTTCATGGCGCCATGGTTTGGACTGGCTAAGT
>USHT01000093.1 GCA_900554455.1 uncultured Collinsella sp. | reverse complement strand
ATCGACGGCGTGCAGACCGACGATTTCCCCTTCCCCATCCTCCTCGACCGCGCCAAGCCCGTCATGGAGTATATGCCCGGCTGGCAGTGTGACATCTCCGGCGCCCGCCGCTGGGAGGATCTGCCCGAGGCCGCGCGGCGCTATGTCGAATACGTGGAGCGCGCCATCGGCTGCCCCATCGGCTATGTGTCCGTAGGTCCCGAGAGAGAGAGCCTCATTCTCCGATAAGAAAAAATGGAACGGCAGCGCCGTTCCATTTTCTTTCGGGTGGACAAGCCGCGGATTTTTCGGTACAATAAAGTAAATCAGAAAAGAGGAACGAGCCATGAGCAAAGACGTTTACGAATCTCCCCTGTCGTCGCGCTACGCGTCGCCGTATATGCTGCACCTGTTCTCCGCCGATATGCGCTTTCAGACATGGCGGCGGCTGTGGACCGCGCTCGCCCGCGCGGAGCACGAGCTGGGGCTGCCCATCACCGCCGAGCAGGTCGCGGAGCTGGAAGCGCACATCACCGACATTGACTACGCCGTGGCCGAGCAGCGCGAGCGCGAGGTGCGCCACGATGTGATGGCGCACGTCTACGCCTACGGCAAGGCCGCGCCGTCCGCCGCCGGCATCATCCACCTCGGTGCGACGAGCTGCTACGTCACCGACAATGCCGACCTCATTCTCTACCGCGACGGCCTGCGCTATCTGCGCGGCGAGCTGCTCGGCGTGCTGGCAAATCTCGCCGCGTTTGCTCGCGAATACGCCGCGACGCCCACCCTCGGCTACACGCACTATCAGCCCGCACAGCCTGTGACCGTCGGCAAGCGCGCAGCGCTCTGGATGCAGGATTTTCTCAGCGATCTTGAGGAACTCGACCACATTCTCGCCACGCTGAAATTCCTCGGCTGCCGCGGCACGACCGGCACTGAGGCCAGCTTCATGGACCTCTTTGACGGCGACGGCGCAAAGATCGACGAGATGAACCGCCGCATCGCCGCAGAGTTCGGCTTCGACCGCTGCTTCTCCGTCTGCGGTCAGACCTACCCGCGCAAGACCGACAGCCGCATCCTGAACGTCCTCTCCTCCCTCGCGCAGAGCGCCTACCGCATGGCGAACGACATCCGTCTGCTTCAGCACGACCGGCAGGTCGAGGAGCCGTTCGAGAAAAAACAGATCGGCTCGTCCGCCATGGCCTACAAGCGCAACCCCATGCGCTGTGAGCGCATCTGCTCGCTCAGCCGCTATCTGATGGCCGACGCCGCCAACGCCCCCATGACCGCGAGCGTCCAGTGGCTCGAGCGCACGCTCGACGACTCCGCCAACCGCCGCATCGCCCTGCCCGAGGGCTTCCTCTGCGCGGACGCCGTGCTGCGCCTGTGCCAGAATGTCACCAACGGTCTGCACGTCAACAAGAAGATCGTTGACCGCACCATCCGCGAATACCTGCCCTTCCTCGCCACCGAGAACATCATGATGGAGGCCGTCAAGCGCGGCGGCGACCGGCAGGAGCTGCACGAGCGCATCCGGCAGCATTCCATGGCCGCGACCGCACGCATGAAGGAGGGCGAACGCTGCGACCTGCTCGACCGTCTCGCCGCCGATCCCGCCTTCGGCATGACCCGCGCGGAGCTCGACGCCGTCATGGCCCCCGCGCTCTACACCGGCCGCTGCGCGCAGCAGGTCGAGCGCTTTCTATCCGAGTGCGCGCCCCTGCTCGCGGATGCGCAAAGCGCCGACGGCGCGATCAGCCTGTAAACGCAGCAAGCCCTCCCGGCCGGGAGGGCTTGACTTTTGTGCGTGATATGGTACAATCGTATTGAGGGACGCTGTTGTATTGCGGCGGTTAGCCACTCCCTTGCGAAAGGGGGTGATGCAGATGGGAAACGGGCGCCGGGCGCGAGCCCTGCGTTTCGTGATATGCTTCATCGTGATCCTTGCGATCATGATCTACATAGCCCCAAAAGCGTGTTGACCGCCCGGCTAGCACCCGAGCGGTCAACATAGATAAACCTGTGTTGATTTTTGAGGGCTAACTGCCGATACAGCAGCGTCCCTTGCTATCTTCATTATAATCCGGCGGGCGAAAATGTCAAGCCGGAAATTTTTTTGCCCTCGTTGCACATAAGTGGACACCAAATGGGCGAATCACTCTTACAAGTGATTCGAGGTGCTTTCGCCGTAAGAAAAAATCATAAAACCGGCGGAAACCTCGGAATTTTACACGAAAAACTGAATCATACACCATCGGCTGCCCCGGCAGGGCGGCTTGAAAACAAACCTTGCCCTGATCGCAGGGCGTAAAAAACAGGAGGAAGCATGACAAAAACCACCAACTACCAGCTCAACCAATGGGCAAAGTCCGACCGCATCAGGATGGACGACTTCAACGCCGACAACGCCAAGATCGACGCCGCGCTCAAGGCCAACGCCGACGCCATCGCGGCGGAGACCACCGCCCGCATCGCGGGCGACATGCTCGTGAAGCTCAAAGAAATCACGGTCACATCGGAGATCGCACAGATCGATATGAACCTTTCCGACATCGACCTGCGCAGTTTCTCCAAGCTGATTATCCGCCCAGCGCTCGCCTGCACTGACAACGTGGACTATCGTCTGCGCTTCGGCAGCGGCGAGGGAACCATTTTCCGCCACTACGTCAACCGCGAGTTTGCCAACTATGACTACGCCGCGGGCCTCGGCCCCACCGGGCGCGAGTACGCCGAGGTCGAGCTGTGCCCCGGCGACGGCTGCTACTACATCACCACCCGAAAGCTGACGAGCACCGGCGAGACCGTTACGGTCTGCACGACGAACGCTTCGAACTTCGGGGAGACCGGCCCCAACTCGCTCTCGCTGTATAAAACCTCGTCCGCGCAGTATTTCACAGCGGGCAGCAGTGTGACGCTGTACGGCGTGAAAAAGTAAAAAAGGATCGCTCCTCAAATGAGGAGCGATCCTTTTTTATCTCAGCTCAAAAAGCTTTGATATCGGTTTGGCAATTAGCCGCCGATCACACTGTTGGTGGTCAGAACCGCACCGCCGACGGTAACGGTAGCCTGATACTTCACAGCGCTGTTGGAAGAGACAGCAATCGTCTCGGCGTCGGCGAAGGTAGTAGAGTTAGCATTGAAAGAACCGCCGACCAGATCAACGGTGGTAACATAGCCGTTGGTGGTATTGGTGATCGTCACAGTGCCGGTGTAAGCAACCTCAGCGGTATCAGAGTTCGTGTACTGCAGAGTGACCTTGCCGGAAGAAGTATCCTTGACCAGCTTGACAGCAACAGTACCATTGCTGGGATTGACAGCAGAGGTCTCGTCAACGACCTTGATGAACACAGTGCTCAGCAGGCCATCGGTGAGCTTGAACCAAACCTGATCGTTGGTATCCTTGCCGATGGAGGCAGGAGCGGAAGCGATCAGAGTGCCGTCGGTGCCGATGTAGTAGACCTTGCAGTCATCATCGAAGGCATAGAACTTGGTGTCGATCTTCACAACAGAGTTGGTGGTAGCCTCAGTGCCAACCGCGGTGAAGAGCTTGTCGCCGTCCTTCTTGGTAGCAGGAGTGTTGATATCCATGTAGGCGATATCGCCGTAGCCGGTGGCAACACCGATGCTGTAGTACTTGACCTCAAAGTCGGTCTTGATCTTGGTCTCAGCACCGTCGATGATGGCGTCATACTCATAGTAGTAGCCGAGATCCTTGGTGTAGGACTTGCCGGCGGAACCGCCCTTGATGAAGGTGACAGCCTTGCTGCCGTCGGAGATGTAGAGGCTGTTGGTCTCGTTGTCAACCTTGGTCTTGGCGACGACAACGATCTTGGCAATGGTGTTGTCCTCAGTCAGCAGGGTGATGGGAGCGGTGTAGGTGCCGCTCTTCCACTCGATGTTGGGGACGTTGGCAATGCCGGTGTAGGAGGTGTAGGTGGTATCCGTGCCGCTCTCGTCGATGACGAGGAACGTGGTCTTGCCGTTGGCATAGAGGCGACCGGTGTTGGTGGAGCCGACGTTATAGGCGTTGTTAGAGACCGTGCCGTCGAGGGAGGGGATGCCCTTGGTGATCTTGGCGGAGCCAACGTCCGCGTTACGCGCGTCAGCCGCCAGGGTCAGCGTGTACTCCTCGTCGCTGTTGACGGTGTAGGAGACCACATCGTACTTGTTCAGCTTGGAGTTGCCAGAGGCAGAAGAGGTATAGTCATCCAAACTGCGATCAGAATACGCAGTACCGTTGGCATCCTTCAGAGCCTTGACATCGACCTTCTTGGTGGTGCCGTCGGTGAAGAGGAGCTTGGCGCGGGGGCTATCGAGGCGGGAAGCAACCTCATAGGCGAGGATGACCGCATACTGCAGGGTATCGTCAGCGTCGACAAAAGCGGCGTAGCCGTACTGATCCAAATAAACGCTAACGTCCTTACCAACGCTGGTGTTCATGCCGGGGGTGATGGGGGTGCCGTTGGCGCTCTTCTTGTAGGTGGTGCCGTCAACGGTGACGTTCTTGGCGGCGGTGAAGCCGTTCATCTTGCCGGTGACCTTCTCGGCCAGAGCCATGCTCTTGACGCCAGCGTCGTCAGCCTTGCTGGAGTAGGTGTAGAGAACGATGTCATCCTTGCTGTAGCTGTCGTCCGTCTCATAGGAGGAGCCGGCACCAGTCTTGGCAGTAAAGGTGACATAGGCATCCTTGGTGGTGGAAGCCTTGTAGGAAGCGGTGATCTTGCCAACATAGGTGTTGATCGCGATCACGGTCAGGGACTCGGCGTCGTCATTGTAGTAGACCTCGAGCAGGGTGCCGTTGCCGCCCTTTTCGACCTTGCTGCCCTTAACGATATCCTGAGTCCAGGAGCTGGACAGATTCCGGCCATCCTCATAATAGGTGACCTTGGAATCGTCAATGCCCTTGCTCAGACCGAGGTCGGAATAGATGGTGCCGATCTCGACGGTAGCGGTGTAGGACAGGTCAGCAGCATCCGCATAGGTGCCGATGGACTTGGCCTTGAGCATCCACTCGGTAGCGGGACGCTCGAAAGCATCGGTGGTGGAGTTCTTCTTGAGATCCTTGTAGAGCTTCTCGCCGAGCTCAACGGTGTACTCGCCGGAGGTGAGCTTCTCCTTGGAGATGTTCTGATCCTTGGCGACGGTGGAGGTCTCATACTTGGCAACGGAAGCGCCGAAGTTGATCTTAGTGCCGTCGACGGTGATGGTAGAACCCTTGGTGTCATAGGTGACCATGGGAGCCTCGAGGGCGTTCAGGCACATCTGAGCGGCCTTCTCACGGGTGAGGACCTGGTTGACGGAGCCGGAGATGCCGTCCATCAGCTTGGTGCCGGCCATGAGCTTGCTGGTGTTGATGGCCCAGTCGGTGCCGACCATGCCCTCGGCCTTGGCATCGTAGCCGAGCTCA
>USHT01000092.1 GCA_900554455.1 uncultured Collinsella sp. | reverse complement strand
CGAAGGGGCTCGCGGTGTTGCCGGCCTCGGCAGCCTTGGCAGCAGCGGCACCGGACTGGAAACCCTTCTCGGGCTTCATGTGCGGGAACAGCAGCACGTCGCGGATGGAAGCCTGGTTGGTGAGCAGCATGACCACGCGGTCGATACCGATGCCAATGCCGCCCGCGGGAGGCATACCGTACTCGAGGGCGCGCACGTAATCCTCGTCGTACTCCATGGCCTCGTCGTCGCCGCCGGCCTTCTCGGCCATCTGGGCAGCGAAGCGCTCGGCCTGGTCGACCGGGTCGTTGAGCTCGGAGAACGCGTTCGCGTACTCGTGGCCGGCGATGACCAGCTCAAAGCGATGGGTCAGGCGCGGGTCATCCTCAAAACGCTTGGCCAGCGGGCTAACCTCGATGGGGTAATCGCACACGAAGGTGGGGTTGACGATAGTGTCCTCGCCCAGCTCGTCATAGATCTCGGCGATGATCTTACCGGCGGTCCACTCGGGCTTGATCTCCAGGCCCTTCTCGCGCGCGGCAGCGGCGAGCTCTTCGACCGGCGTGTCGATGGTGACCTGCTTGCCGAGCACGTCGGAGACGATGTCGGTCATGGAACGGCTGGCCCACTCACCAGAAAGGTCGATGGTCTGGCCCTGATACTCGATGACCTCGGGGTTGCCGATGGCCTTGTTTGCAGCCTTGATAACGCCCTGGGCGAGCGCCTTCATGCCCTCGAGATCGGAGAAGGCACGGTAGGCCTCCATCGTGGTGAACTCGGGGTTGTGCGTGAGGTCCATGCCCTCGTTACGGAAGATGCGACCGATCTCGAACACACGCTCAAAGCCGCCGACGATGCAGCGCTTGAGGTGCAGCTCGGTGGCGATACGCAGGTAGCACTCCTGATCGAGCGCGTTGAAGTGCGTAATGAACGGCTTGGCCGTGGCGCCGCCCTGAATGGTCTGCAGGATGGGGGTCTCGACCTCCATGTAGCCATCGGACTCCATAAAGCGGCGGAAAGTGGAGAGGATCTGCGAGCGCTTGCGGAAGGTCTCGCGAACGTCGTCATTGGCGATCAGGTCGACATAGCGCTGACGATAGCGGGTCTCCTTGTCGGAGAGACCGTGGAACTTCTCGGGCAGCGGGCGAACGGCCTTGGACAGCAGCGTCGCGCTCTTGGGGGCAACGGAAAGCTGGCCACGCTTGGTGCGTACGACTACGCCGGTCACGCCCAGGATATCGCCCAGGTCGAGTGCCTTGAGCGTGTTCCAGGCAGCCTCGTTCATATCGTTGATGCGGCAGAACAGCTGAATCTCGGCAGTCGCGTCGCGTACGACGATGAACATGATCTTACCCTGGCCACGCTTGGCAACCACACGACCGCCGATCTTCACGACGTCCTCGGTGTCCTCGCCATCGGCAAGCTCGGCATACTTAGCCTCGATATCGGCGACGTAGTCCTCAATCTCGGAGTGCTCGGGATACGGGTTCTGGCCTGCCTCGAACAGGGAGGCACGCTTGGCCAGACGGGTGGCACGCTCGTCGTTGAGCGTCGATGCCTGATCGGCGGCGTTCTGGTTTTCTGCCATAGTTAGCTCCTCAAACTAAAACGCTCCCCAGGATTCGGTCCCAGGGAGCGAAAACATACCTTTACGCGGGACCGTGGTCTAGCGTGCGATCTTGGCGATGGTGTAGATGCGGGTTTTGCCGGAAGGCGTAACGACCTCAACGGAGTCGCCCTCGCCGTGACCGATGATGGCGTGACCGACCGGAGACTCGTTGGAGATCTTGTGCTCGAGCGAGTTGGTCTCGGTGGTACCGACGAGCGTGACTTCCATGACCTCGCCGTTGGGATCAATCAGCGAAACGGTGGAACCGATGGAGACGGTCAGGTCGCCCGTGGTGGCAGCAACCTGAGCGTTGGCGAGGATGGCCTGGATCTCGGCAATACGAGCGGCGTTCTGGGCCTGCTTGTCCTTAGCGGCGTCGTACTCGGAGTTCTCCGAAAGGTCGCCGAACGCGCGGGCTTCCTTGATGTCCTCGACGATCTCCTTGGCGTAATCGCCCTCACGCCAAGCGAGCTCCTCGACGAGCTTCTGGCGGCCCTCAGCGGTCAGTACGATCTGGCTTGCGTCCATACGGATATCTCCCCAACTCTGATCAAACAATCAACTGTCAACAAAACGAAAAAGACCGGCTAGCCTGCGGGCAAGCCGGTCAGGTGCTCACCCCAAAGGGATGGGACTACTCTGCGTCCGCGTCGCTGTCCTCTGCCTGCTTCTTCTTGGCAGCAGCGAGCTTGGCCTCGAGCTCAGCGATCTCCTTGTCCTCCTCGGACTGCTCGACCACGACCTCCTCGGCCTGCTTGGTCTCGGCCTTATCGTCGCCCTCCATACCCTCGCGGATATTCTTGACGGTAGAGCCGAGGGACTTGCCGAGCTTCGGCAGGTTCTTGGGCCCGAAGATAATCAGGACAACGACGAGAATAATGATGAGCTCAGGAGCCCTCAGTCCAAACATGTAGACCTCCACAATACAGCGAGACAAGCTCGAATGAGTATACCGCGGGTATCGCGGTATCACAACACTAGCTAAAAAAAGGGACCGCAAGAAGCGGTCCCTCCTCATGCTCTGGTCGGGTTGACTGGATTTGAACCAGCGACCCCTGCGTCCCGAACGCAGTGCTCTACCAAACTGAGCCACAACCCGTTAGCTCGACTATAGTAACAAAGATTTTCGCCGCGTGCTAGAGAAATTTTTATTTCTTTGGCGCGTCGATTTGAACCGTGTTGGGAATAAGCTCAGTCGCGCAGACCCACCAGCCATTTTGCTGGGCAGCATCGGCAAGCCTTTCGGCCGTGGCAGCGGTGTCGCAAATGGCAAACGAGCAGGCACCCGATCCGCACACATCTACAGCAACGGTTCCGTCCTGTTTACGCAGCCAGTCGAGGACCGTTTGAATCTGCGACTCCATCTGTGCGGAAATGACACCAAGGTTGTTATGGATGAGTGCATATGCCGTCTCGGCATCACCAGCACGCAAGGCAGAAGCTATCGCGCCGGGCTTGTCCGCAGGCACCGAGGCCTCGTCAAAACGTCGATAGGCCTCAATTGTCGAAACACTTGCCTCGCGCGGCTTGACCAGCACGACGGGCGTCGCGGGCAGCGCGGGGTACTCAGTTGCCAGCACGTCTCCCCCACCTACGTAGAACGCAGGACTCGCGTGCAAAAAGAACGGGACGTCGGCACCGATGCCTCGCGCAATGTCGTCGAGCGCTGGGTCGGTGCGATCAATGCCCCAGAGCTCCGCCAAGGCGACAATGACCGCGGCCGCATCCGTCGAGGGGCCGCCCAAGCCGGCGCACAATGGAATGCGCTTCTCAATCGTCACGCAGATGTTTGCCTCGCGACCATAATGCTCGGCCATAGCAACCGCAGCCCGATACGCCGTATTCTTTTGCATGGGAAAATCTGATGCCGGAACCGTCTGGACGGTCAGCGCCTGCGCCGGCGTGACCGTCACGGTATCGGAAAGACCGACGGCCGCCATCAGGGAATCGACCCTGTGGTAGCCGCGGTCATCGCGCTCGGTATGAACCCCCAGGTAGAGGTTAATCTTTGCCGGCGCGGAAAGAGTCAGGGACCGATCGGTCACCGTTAATGCTCCTCGAGCTGATTGCCGAGCGGGGTAAAGATATGCTCGCCGCTCTCAGGGTCGAACAGCTCGACCTGACCGGTGAGGACATCGATATACTGGTAGGACTGACGCGACTTGCGGCCGCGACGCTCGTCAACCTCGACGATAAAGACGGCGGGGTGAACGCTCTTGATGGTGCCCATGCGCTCGACAACGCGGGTGCGGCCCATGTTGGCCTTCACCTTGACGCGATCGCCCACCATATCGGTCAGCTTCTCGTGGATGTCGTCGACGTGATTGACTTCCATCTCTTCCATGAACAGGGCCTCCAGAAGGTGCAATTCAAAAAGGGGATAATACCCCTAAGATAGACAAAACTCTAATACTATAGCACCCTGTTGTGGCCATACGCAAGTAGCTAAATGAGCCCCGTCCCAAATACGTACCAGACGACAATCTCGCATGACCAGTTGTTACGTGGTTTGGTAAAACCGCGTAACCTAAAGGTTGTCGGTGTCCAGGACGATGGTGAATGGGCCATCGTTGACCAGGTCGACCTTCATGTCGGCGCCAAAGATACCGTGCGCCACATGCTCAACGTCCTCGCGCACAAGCGTCAAGAAGTACTCGTAGAGCTCGTTGGCGACATCGGGGGCGCCGGCATCCGTAAACGATGGGCGGCGACCGTGGCGGCAATCGGCGAACAGCGTGAACTGCGACACCACGAGCACCTCGCCGTCGACATCGGCAAGCGCCAAGTTGGTCTTGCCGTTCTCGTCCTCGTTGATACGCAAGCCCCGGAGCTTGCCCCACAGCTTATCGGCCTCGGCGCGCGTGTCGCCGTGGCCCACGCCCAGTAGCACCAGATAGCCGCGCCCAATTTTGCCCACGCACTCGCCGTCGACCGTCACGCCGGCGTTGAGCACGCGCTGCACCACCGCACGCACGGCCTACTCCTCGCCCGTCAGTTTGGCGGATAGGTGCTCGAGCGCATGGAATCGATGGCTGATGGCGTTCTTCTCGTCCGCCGTCAGCTCGGCCATGGTCTTGCCCGGCGTGTCGACCGGCAGGAACAGCGGGTCGTAGCCAAAGCCGTGATCGCCGCGGCCCTCGTGCGCGATAACGCCCTCGCAGGCGCCCTCACCATAGGTGACCAGACCATCCGTGTCGATGAGCGCGACGACACTCATAAAACGCGCGGTGCGATCCTCGTCTGCCACGCCTTCCAAGTTAACGAGCAGCTTGGCGTTGTTGGCGGCATCGTCGCCGTGAACGCCCGCGTAGCGCGCGCTATACACACCGGGCTCACCGTCCAGCGCGTCGACGACCAAGCCCGAATCATCGGCAATGGCCATAAGGCCCGTCTCCTCGACCGCAGCCTGCGCCTTGATGATGGCGTTCTCCAAAAACGTCGTGCCGTTTTCCTCGGGGTCCTCAAAATCGCCCAGCTGGCCGAGCGCCACAAAGCGCACCTCGGGCATGACCTTGCCCAAAATGGCCTCGATCTCGGTGAGCTTATGGGCGTTGCCCGTTGCCACGACGATGGTCGCCGCCGGGTCGAGGGTGTCGATGTCAATCTTCTCAAGTGCCATGACTGGCCTCCTTGTCTCTATATCAATACCGCGCCGAGGGCAACGAGGGACTCCGCCTCTCCCCTCTCAATCAACGGCAGTCTTGTGTCCAGACGTCTCCACAGGTAAAACCTACCAAAATAAACCTGTCCCTTTTTGGCAGATTAGGCGATGGCTTGGCGCTGAAGCTCGATGAGCTCGGCGATACCTTTGTCGCCCAGGTCGAGCAGGGCGTTGAGGCGCTTACGGTCGAAGGGCGCCTGCT
>USHT01000091.1 GCA_900554455.1 uncultured Collinsella sp. | reverse complement strand
ACACGACATCATGTTCTCGTCCAACGACACGCCGGCTGCCGACTTTGAGCTCGCCAACAAGCTGGGTGCCATCGTCAACTTTGACGACATCAGCCACATCGGGTTCTTTGAGCGTGTTGCGGGGCCCATCCCCAAAACGGTCAGCTGCCGCTTTAATCCAGGCGGCCTGTTCCAACTCTCCAACGGCATCATGGATAACCCCGGCGACTCCAAGTACGGCATGACCACCGAGCAGCTCTTCGAGGCGTTCCGCATGCTCAAGGCCAAGGGCGCCGAGGACTTTGGCATCCACGCATTCCTTGCCAGCAACACCGTCACCAACGACTACTACCCCAAGCTCGCGCGCATCCTCTTTGAGCTTGCCGTGCGCCTGGAGCGCGAGACCGGCGCACACGTCGCCTTCATCAACCTGTCCGGCGGCGTCGGCGTCCCCTACCTGCCCGAGCAGCAGGCCAACGACATCCACGCCATCGGCGAGGGGGTGCACGCGGCCCACGACGAGATCCTGGTTCCTGCCGGCATGGGCGATGTGGCCATCTGCACTGAGATGGGCCGCTTTATGATGGGCCCCTACGGCTGTCTGGTCACCAAGGCTATCCACGAGAAGCAGATCTACAAGGACTATATCGGCGTGGACGCCAGTGCCGTCGACCTCATTCGTCCCGCCATGTATGGTGCTTACCACCACATCACGGTGATGGGTCAGCCGGGCGGCGCCGACAAGGCCACAGCGCCCGTCACGAACACCTATGACATCACGGGCAATCTGTGCGAGAACAACGACAAGTTCGCTATCGATCGCGAGCTGCCGCATATCGACATGGGTGACCTGCTTGTAATCCATGATACCGGTGCGCATGGCTACTCCATGGGCTACAACTACAACGGCCGCCTGCGCTCCGCCGAGGTGCTGCTGCGCCCCGACGGCTCGGCCGACCTCATCCGCCGCGCCGAGCGCCCGGGCGATTACTTTGCCACGCTCGACGTGCTGCCGAGCGGCCGAGAGCTGCTGGCCAAGTCGCGCGCCGAAAGTGCCCGCCGTCGCGCCCAAGACGAGCGCCTGGCAGTCGCCGCCCAATGGAACAAACGCATCCAGGTCGCGGACGCGAAGGAGGAGAACATGGACATCCGCAATCTCGAGGGCTCAATCGTCGCCCTGGTTACGCCGTTTAAAAAGGATGGCAGTGTCGACTTTGACGCACTCGAGCGCCTTATCGATTTCCACCTGCAAAACGGCACCGACGCCATCCTCACCCTGGGCACCACCGGCGAGAGCGCCACGATGACCGACGACGAGGACAACTCCGTCGTCGCCGCCGTGGTCAAGCATGTTGCAGGACGCGTCCCCGTCATTGCCGGCTCGGGCTCCAACTCCACGCAGACCATGCTCACCAAGTCGCTTACTTACCAGGGCTTGGGAGCCGACGGCCTGCTGCTCATTACCCCCTACTACAACAAGTCCAACGAAGAGGGTATCTATCAGCACTTTAAGACCGTCGCCGATGCCGTGGACATCCCCTGCATCCTGTACAACATCCCCGGCCGCTGCGGCTGCGGTATCAGCGAGCGCAACGTAGAGCGCCTGGCCGCGCACCCCAACATCATGGGTATTAAGGAGGCCTCGGGCAACGTCGCCAACGCGGCCAAGATCGCCCATCTGCTGTCAGACGACTTCCGCATGTACTCGGGCGAGGACGCGCTTACCGTGCCGCTCATGAGCCTGGGCGCCTCGGGCACCATCAGCGTGTGGGCAGACGTGCAGCCGCAGCTCGTGCATGACATGTGCCGCGCCTATTTGGACGGTGACGTGGCGCGTGCCCGCGATATCCAAATTGCCGGCCAGCCGCTCATCAATGCCCTCTTTAGTGAGGTCAACCCCATCCCCGTCAAAGAGGCGCTCGCCCAGATTGGTATGATCGAGGCAAACTACCGCATGCCGCTGTGCCCCATGGCAGACGACACGCGCTCTGCACTTACCGATGCTCTGAAGGGGGCTGGTCTGCTTGATTAAGACCGTCATTATGGGAACGGGCCGCATGGGCTCGCTCATCCGCACCACCGCCGAGGGCGTTGTCGACGCCGCCGGTCAACCCGTTTTTGATATCGTGGCCCAGATTGGCTTCGATTTGAGCGAGCTCGAAAACGCACCGGCTGCCGATGTGATTATCGACTTCTCGAACGTCGTGACCTTCGATGCCGTCGTCGCCTATGTCGAGCGCACGGGCGCCGCACTCGTTTCCGGCACCACGGGCTATTCACCTGAGCAGATGGACCGCCTGCGTGAGCTGGGCCAGAACACCCGCGTTATGCACTCGGGCAATTTCTCCATCGGCATCGCAGCCCTGCGTCATCTAGTGGCCCAGGCCACACGCGAGCTGCCCGGCTTTGACTGCGAGATCGTCGAGACGCACCACAACCAAAAGGTCGACGCCCCGAGCGGCACCGCCAAGCTACTGCTCGACGCCGTCGTCGAAGCTGAACCCGAGGCAGGCTACCACCCCGTCTATGGCCGCGAGGGCATGTGCGGCGCGCGTGGCCCCAAGGAGATCGGAATGCACTCGCTGCGCGGCGGCACCGTCGCCGGCGTGCACGAGGTTAGTTTCTTTGGCCAGGACGAGGAGGTCACGCTCACCCACCGCGCCACGAGCCGTCAGATCTTTGTCAACGGCGCCCTGGCAGCCGCGCAGAAGCTCGTCGCCCGCGAACCCGGCTTCTACACCTTCGACCAGGTCATGTTTGCCTAACCGGGTATCAACCGAATCCACCCAAAGGAGAGATAGCAAATGAGCAACGCAGCCGAGATGGATGCACAAGAGATTATCAACTACATCGCCACCGCGCCCAAAAAGACGCCCGTCAAGCTGTACGTGCGCGAGAAGCCGGGCATGAAGGTTGCCTGGGACAACGCACATGTCTACGGCGGTCGTCGTGGCAAGACCGTCTTTGGCGACTGGGATGAGCTCAAGGCAATCCTCGACGTCAACGCCAACTCCATCGACTACTACGACGTCGAGAACGACTGTCGCAACTCTGCCGTGCCCATGCTCGACCTTAAGGGCATCAACGCCCGCATCGAGCCGGGCGCGATCATCCGCGACCGCGTCGAGATCGGCGACCGTGCCGTCATCATGATGGGCGCCATCATCAACATCGGCTCCGTTATCGGCGAGGGTTCCATGATCGATATGGGCGCCGTGCTGGGCGGTCGCGCCACCGTGGGCAAGAACTGCCACATCGGCGCCGGCACCGTGCTGGCAGGCGTTGTGGAGCCCGCCAGCGCCACGCCCGTCATCATCGAGGACGATGTCATGATCGGCGCCAACGCCGTGGTCCTGGAAGGCGTGCGCGTGGGCAAGGGCGCTGTCGTTGCCGCCGGCGCCGTGTGCGTCGAGGACGTCCCCGCCGGCGCCGTCGTGGCCGGTGTCCCCGCCCGCGTCATCAAGATGCGCGACGAGAAGACCGACAGCAAGACCGGCCTGGAAGAGGGCTTACGTCAACTTTAATAGTTACGCGGTTTTGACAAACCGCGTTTTCGCTGACTTATGCTCAACCTGCGGGGCAATTCATCCCCAAACAAGAAGGCCGAAGCCCCAAGGAGCTTCGGCCTTTGCTTTCTCGCTGTAAACGTAACGCAACTTATCGATTCTCGATGCTGCCGATATTCTTGAGTTCGATGGAGATGAGGCCGTTGGGCTCATTGACGAACTCGATGTACTCGGAGTTTGAACCCATCTCGGCCGGGAAGCTGATCTCGATACCCGTGTCGGTACGGATCTTATGATTGCGCACGGCCGCGCGCTCGACCTGCTTGCGCTCCACGGGAACGCGCTCGGGAACCTTCTCCTCGGTCAGCGCCGCACGCACGCTTTCCTTGATGACCGGCTCGTCCTCAAAGACCTCATCGACGATATCCCAAGGCGGCAGCTCCTCGTCATCCTCAACCTTCTCGGCAACAGCAGCCTTAACCTTGGCGAGCGCCACAGCCGTGTTGGCGCCGTGCTCCTCGGCGACTTCCTCGACCACGCGCGTCACGGTGTCAATGACCTCCTTGCCCGATACGCCCGTGTCGCACTGCAGCAGGCCATCGGGAATGAGCATGCGATCCTCGCCGGCAATCTTGCGCTTCTTATCCACATAGCCGACCTCCATGGTGCTTGCACGCACGATTGCATAGCTCGGCACCTTTTGCGAGGGATTCGGCAGAATGGCGTAGTGGCGCGCAATGTCGTTGCGCACCTCGCCCTCTTCGCGACCTACCTCGTGCATAAAAGCCTGCTTGGAGCCCAGCAGCATCACGGCAAACCAGCGGGCATCCTCATCGTCATCAAAGTCCGCCACAAGCACGTCAGTGGACTCGGCTTTCTCGGCCTTGGTAAGTTCGGAAGAGATGAACTCCGCAATCTGCTGAGACAGGTCCACGAACTCACGCTCACCAAAGAAATAGCCCTTGAGCTCGCCGCCGAATGCGGAGTTCTCGGCAAACGTGGCGCGTTTATTGTCGGCCGAGGTGCGTGCGCGGCGCAGATGCGTGGTCACGAAGTTGCGCACGGTACGGCTCTCGATATCGAGCTCTCGCTGGCTCATGACGTTGACGGCAGAGTCAAAGTCCAGGATATGCAGAATCGCGTGATTGATTTTCATATACGGCATTCCGTTCTAGATCGAATTGAGCACGAACCAGTATAGCGGTCGAGCCCGCCCCAGGCGCATCGAAGATTGGTGCATCGGGGACAGGTTGCTCTGCACCAATGGTTAGCGCAGGAGCTCGGACTGCCAAGCCTCGAGCTGTTCTGCCAAGCTCTTGCCGGCAGCGGGTATGTCGATCTGGGGACGTTTGGGCAGAAGCGCACACTTAAGAATCGCAACGATAGTCTGCGAGACAAAGCGTCGCGTATCCTTGTCAAAGCCTTGCGCAGCCTGGAGCATCACGGGCAGGCTCTCGCGCAGATTCCCAGCGATATCCGCAAACCGCTCAGCACCCGTAGCCTCAAGCACGGAGAACAATGCATCTACAAAACGCTCGCGCTCGCTAGGCGACACTGCAAGCAGCATCTCGCGAATGGAACCATCAACGTATCGAGCACCGGCAGACAGGCGCTCACAGTACACGAAGTCGCAACCATCAACCACCCAGCTAAAGGGATTGTGCTGCAGCAGGCTGAACTCGGTGCTCTCAACGATGGCATAGTCCTCCTGTGCCTCGAACATCATGCCAAAGATCGACGACCGAGGTAGCGTCTTGTCGATTCGACCGGAAAGATCGGCAAAGGCGTTGCCGTTCAGAAACTCCTCGACGAAGCCCGGACCATCATGGGAATACGCCCGTTCGATTCGCTCACGGGCGACATCGAAGCACATCGCCGCACCGTACACCGCAAGGTTTCCGCCCTTAGAATGACCTCCGCACAAAAGCGGCCCGTCAATCGCATCCGCCGCCTCGTCCACATAACGCGCCGCGGATT
>USHT01000090.1 GCA_900554455.1 uncultured Collinsella sp. | reverse complement strand
CCTCCGTCGTCTTTGGCTTGGGTATCTGGATGGCTAGCGGTTGCCTTGCCGGCGAGGGTATGCCCACCTGGGTGTCCACCGTCATCGGCTCCAATGCCGTAACCCCCACCGCCATCATGGCCATTGTCCTTAACCTGATCCTTCCGCAGACGCCGGTCGTGGCTCAGCACATCGATGCTGCCAAGGACGCTGCCGTGGATCTGGTCTTGCCCGAGAGCAAGAAGTAACCAATTCGGTGCTATTCGTCGGCGGACGCATCGCCTCGTCCGCCGGCGCCATGCGGCGCCAAGCCGCACTTCAAAGGGCTTGTCCCTTTGGTGAAGCGTTTGCGACGACCCTCGGTCTGCGAGCGGAGATAACCAAGCGCGCTCTGATGTGATGCTCGGAATGGGTCGCGCTAAGGATGCCAAGCGTAAAACCTTCAATGAATATGGCGTAAAAACTACATTGAAAGTAGCGTAAAAACTACATTGAGAATGGCGTAATTTCGCATATCGCATGATCGCCCGAGCTTGCACACGGCCTTTTGCGAGCTCTTGCCATGAACGAGAGCCAAGCTGTTACGTACAAGACGCTCATAAAGGACGCCTCGTACGGTGAGGCGGGCCCCGACGAGAGGATCATCGCTGCGTACTTGGACCTCTTCAACAGGCTCAAGCTGACCGAGGGCCTGTGCGGATGGGAGCCATCGAGGTCAAGCTGAGTGATGCGAAAGCAGACGATGGAGCGAGAAATCTCAAGGCGCTGGAGAGGAAAGTGCTCTCCAATCCTGCCGCCCAGAATGCCGCGCCGGCGTTTTTGGCGGTCGTGGTTGGAAAGGGGAGCATTGCCTACACACGCGACGACGGCGTGGCGGTGATTCCCATGGCGGCACTTGGGGCGTAGTGGTTTTGCGGGCGTGCCGTGCTTCCTTTACCGAAAATCCATTTGGTAAACCAGATGCTCGCGGATAGAATAAAGTTGACGGCAGCCCAAGGGTGATAGCTGGGCAGCGCCGTTGCTTGGTCAAGAGGTCAGTGCCTTAATGGCAGCGACTTGTTATGCTTCGAATGCTGCTTGAGTGCCTCGGAAAGTTCGATAAGCGTCGTGAAGAGCGAGACCAAAGCAACCAAGAGCTCTGTGAGCTCTGATGGGCCCGGGATGACCTCTGATTCAAGTCACCGGGCCTCAATCTTTTTCATGCATTTGAATAGAGCGGGCGACTCTCTTGGGGCCGTCTGCATGGCGTGTGCTTGGCGCATGGTATTGCGCCCCGCTTTCATGTCCGCGCGGGCGCCTATCCTTACGGCAATGTAGCCGCCTATGTAGCAAGCGGCAGTTGACGGAGAAAGGCCATGACCGTGTCAGCTGAAAAGACGCCGTGTATCTCGGCTATCGATACGACGAACTTTGCGCGCCAGATTGTGCTGGACTTTGAGTTTGCGCCGGTGCCAAAGCAGCGCCAGCGCCGTGGACTGCGCAATGAGATTATCGAGGTCGGCGCCGTCAAGCTCGATTACCACGGCAACGTTATGGGCGAGTTCTCGCAGTTTGTGCAGACGGAATTTACCGAAGGCGTTGCGTTTCCCGTCCGCGAGCTTACGGGGATATCAGCCGTGGATACCGCGATGGCCGATCCGCTCTACATGGTGATTAAAAGGCTAAGCGATTGGATCGGTCGCTACTCCGCCCAGGTGGTTTGCTGGAGCGGGGCGGACCGGCGACAGCTTTTGACCGAGTGCCAGGCAAAGCAAATCGACCTTGCCGCATTTCCTACGGACTGGGCCGATCTGCAGGCGTTTTACACCTCGATCATGGACGTGGGCAGCCACGAGTGCGTCTCTTTGAATGACGCGGCGACGTGGTTTGGCATCGAGTTTGACGAGTCGACGGGTCACGCCCACAGTGCCCTAGCCGACGCGCGCGTGACCGCCAAGTTGCTCAAGCAGGTGATGGACGGGGACTATCGCGTGAGTCCGCGTGCTCAGGAGATCCGCCAGCGGTGGAGGATGGGCGATCGAGCCCAGATGCGCCTTTCCAACAAGTGCCCCGAGCTGGGCGACCTGCTGCTGAAGCTGAAGGCGGAGGGGAGGTAGGCGGGGCTCCGGGAATGACCTCTGACTCAAGTCAACGGGGCTCATTTTGCTTTCTTTGGAGCTTTCTCACGGGGCTGACTTTACTTCGTCTCATTTAGTATAAAGCGGCTGCTAGATTGCATAGTGATGATAAAATTAATCAACTCAACATCAATAGCTGTCGCTTTGCGCAATGAGGGGTTCCGAGACGTATGAACGAGTCTGACACACGGCTTAAACTCATTGATCCTGCGATTATGAAGTCGTGGGATCGCAATACCCAAGTCTTCACTGAGTATTTCTTTACCAGTGGCGAGATCGTTGTGCGCGGAAGTATGGTCACCCGTAAAGACAAGAAGAAGGCTGACTACCTTCTGATGTATGCTCCGGGCATCCCTATCGCAATCGTCGAGGCTAAGGATACGGAGCACACCGTTGATGCCGGTCTCCAACAGGGGATGGGATATGCCCAGCTGCTCGATATTCCGTTTGCGTACAGCTCAAACGGAAAGGGTTTTGTTGAGCACGATTTTCTTACCGGGAAAGAGCGCGCTCTTGCCATGGACGAGTTTCCCACTCCGGCGGAACTTTGGACACGATACTCAAAAGCTAAGGGGCTTGAACATCCGTATAGCCAGGAGATTGTGACCGCTCCGTATTACCAGGAGCACGGCGGCAATCATCCTCGCTACTATCAGTGCATCGCCATCAATCGTACGCTTGAAGCTATTGCGCGAGGTAAGAATCGCATCTTGCTCGTTATGGCAACGGGAACGGGAAAGACTTTTACGGCTTTTCAAATCGTTCATCGCTTGCGACAGACTACCGAGGTTCGTAAGGTTCTCTATCTGGCGGACCGCAATATTCTCGTCGATCAGACCATAGACGGCGATTTCAAGCCTCTCAAGAGGGTTACAACCAAGGTCGTAGGTCGAAAGCTCGATTCTGCTTACGAGGTCTATTTCTCGCTCTACCAACAGCTTGTTGGAGAAAACGGTGAAGAAATATTCCGCGAGTTCGACTCGGAATTCTTCGATTTGATTATCGTCGACGAGTGCCATCGCGGAAGCGCCGCGGCGGACTCCGCATGGCGTAAGGTACTTGAGTATTTCAATTGTGCAATTCAAATCGGTATGACGGCTACGCCAAAGGAGACTGAAGAGGTTTCAAACATTACCTACTTCGGCGAACCTGTCTACACCTACTCCCTTAAACAGGGAATCGAGGATGGCTTTCTCGCCCCGTATAAAGTTATTCGTCCTAAGCTGAACGTCGACATTTACGGATACCGTACTGAGGAAGGCACCATAGATGATCGCGGCGAAGCTCTGCCCAAACGTGTTTTCGAGAAGCAAGACTTCGACAGCGAGATTGTCATCAAAGAGCGCTACGAGGAAGTTGCCAAGCGGATAACTCAATTTCTAAAGGAGACGGATCGTTACTCCAAGACCATAGTCTTTTGCGTTGACATCGAGCATGCCGAAAATATGCGACGTGCCCTTGTAAACGAGAACGCCGATATCGTAAGAGATCACCCCACCTACATCATGAAGATTACGGGTGACGACAGGGAAGGTAAGGCTCAGTTAGATAACTTCATCGACCCCGACGAGAAATACCCGACCATCGTTACGACTTCGAAGCTTCTCACCACTGGTGTTAATTGCAAGACGTGTAAGGTAGTCGTGCTCGACAACAAGTTCGGTGAGCACGGAATGACGGAGTTCAAGCAGATTATCGGCCGCGGAACCCGTATCTGTGAGGACTACGACAAACTCTATTTCACCATCCTCGATTTTCGTGACGCATCGCGTTTGTTTGCAGATCCCGAGTTTGATGGCGAACCTGTTGTTGTGTTTGAGCCTAATCCGGGTGACCCCATTGCGGATCCGGGTCCCGGCGGCAATGGCGGCAGTCCCGTTCCGCCTCCGTCTCCGATCGTAGACCCACCCGTATTGCCGCCGGACGATCCGTCCTCCCATGTGAAATATCACGTTCATGGGGCCGACGTCTATGTAGTGTCGGAGATGGTGCAGTATTACTCCTCCGATGGCCTTCTTGTAACTGAGAGCCTTAAGGACTATACGCGAAAAAACATTCTCGGCGAATACGACACTCTTGACCACTTCCTAGCGGCGTGGAACTCTGAACATAAGAAACAAGCGATTATCGATGAGCTGCACGCGCGTGGCGTATTCCTGGATGAGCTGCGGCTCGAGACTGGACAGGAGCAAATGAGCGACTTTGACCTCATTTGCCACATTGCTTACGACCAGAGACCTCTTACGCGCAGCGAGAGAGCCAATAGTGTCAAGAAAAAGGGCGTGCTCTATGAGTATGCCGGCGTCGCGCGTGAGGTCCTTGAAGCGCTTCTCGACAAATATGCGACGTCGAACCTCGTAGACTTGGACGACACCCACGTCCTCGACCTCGAGGAATTCCGTCGGTTTGGCAGCCCAATGAAGATCGTCGCCGCATTCGGCGGCAAACAACAGTACATTCAGGCAGCGCAGATGCTCGAGGACGAGCTCTACATCGCATAGAGAAAGGTAACGATAGCAAATGGCACTGGGATCTCTCGTAAAGACCCTGCAGAACATCATGCGCAAAGACGCCGGCATCAATGGCGATGCGCAGCGCATTGAGCAGATGACTTGGCTTTTCTTCCTCAAGATTTACGATGCCAAGGAGCAGGAGTGGGAGTTTCACGATGACTCCTATCAGTCCATCATCCCCGAGCGCCTGCGCTGGTATAGCTGGGCGCACGATGCGAAAGACGGCAAGGCGCTTACTGGCGATGAGCTTCTCGACTTTGTAAACAATGATCTATTCAAGACTCTTGAGAGTCTTGAGCTTGCACCTGATGCGCCTTTGCGACACGTCGTCGTCAAGGCTGCTTTTACTGACGCCAACAACTACATGAAGGATGGGATTCTACTTCGTCAAGTCATCAACGAGATTGACGAGTCGGTTGATTTTACCGAGTACAAAGAGCGCCACGCCTTCGGTGAAATTTACGAGACCATCCTGAAAGACTTACAGTCCGCGGGTAATGCCGGCGAGTTTTACACGCCCCGAGCGGTGACTGACTTTATGGCCCAGGCACTTGCGCCCAAGCTCGGCGAGACTGTGGCTGACTTCGCGTGTGGCACGGGCGGCTTTTTGACGAGCGCCCTCAAGATTCTCGACTCCCAGGTTCAGACTCCAGCCGATCGTGAACTCTATGCAAGATCGGTCTACGGCATCGAGAAGAAGCAGCTCCCTTACCTGCTGTGCGTGACCAACATGCTGTTGCACGATATCGATAATCCTGAAGTCTTTCACGATAACTCTCTCGAGAAGGATGTTCGCGAGTGGAAGCACAAGCCTGACGGCCAGTTTGACGTCGTACTTATGAACCCGCCCTATGGCGGG
>USHT01000089.1 GCA_900554455.1 uncultured Collinsella sp. | reverse complement strand
ATGCTGTCCATGCCGATCTTCATGAGGGGGTACGAAAAGCCCCATGCGACGGGAACGGAAAATGAGAGCGCGATTGCTTTTTTGCGATCCATGGGACTCCTTTTGTTACAGAACGGTTACGCAAAAAGGATTCTGCTCCCAGATGTTGATGTAGTAAAGCGAATGTGTCTTCAGTATGATTAAGAAATTCTGAAGTATGTGCGAAAAGCCCTGGCAAAACGTTTTACAGCTACATCGATGTGGAGGCACGATGGCATCGCGGTATCAGATTGTTTGTATGGTGGTCGATTGCGGCAGCCTGAAACGTGCGGCGGACGAGCTGGGCTATACGCAAAGCGCGGTGAGCCAGGCCGTCAAGGCGCTCGAGCGCGAGCTGGGCACCACGCTTATCGAGCGTGGAAGGCAGGGCGTTTCGCTTACGCGCGACGGCAAGCAGTATTTGCCGTACCTGCGACAGATCGTAACTGCCGAGGCCGAGCTTGAGGGCAAGCGCCAGGAGCTGCTGGGGCTCTCTTCGACTGATATTCGTATCGCGACGTTTACCAACGTGAGTCGAACCGTGTTGCCACGTGTGATCCGCGACTTTGGGGCCCTGCATCCGGGCGTGCACTTTACCCTCAAGCAGGGCGATTACACGCGCAACGCTCAATGGGTGCACGATGGCGTGGTTGATTTTTGTTTTACGGCACGCGGATTTACCGCTGGGCTCGAGAAGCGCGTCGTCTATCACGACGAGTTGGTGGCATTGTTGCCGGCCGCGCATCCGCTGACGGAAAAGGAAAAGGTGACGCTCGCCGACCTGGCGTCCGAGCCGTTTGTGCTGCTGGATGAGGGCGAACAGAGCCTGGTGCTCGATGCATTCGCAGCGCATGGGCTGTCGCCGCACGTGACGAGTGAGGTGACCGACGACTACACCATCATGGCGATGGTGGAGGAGGGCCTAGGCGTGAGCATGCTCTACCGTCGTACTGTGGAGGGCATGCGAGCCGATATTCGTGTGCGGCCCATCGTGCATGCCCCCTCGCGCGACGTGGTGGCCGCCTGGCGCAGCTGGGACACCATGCCTATCGCCACGAGGCGCTTTATCGACTATATGAGCTCACATATTGTCAATTAATGACTGGCGTGGCGTTGAGTGCGGTGTTTAGCGGGCTGTCGCTTTGGCTTGGGTGGCGCGATAGGTGCGTGCCGGGTGGCAGAGCAATACCGCTACGACCATAAAGAACGCCGTGGTGCCCAGGCTGATGGGGTAGACGATCATGATGTTCGCAAAGGTGCGGAAGTGCGGGAACACGCAGAACACCCAATAGAAGCGGATGCCGCAAACGCAGATCATGGTGATGAGGGCGGGCGTGAGCGAGATACCAAAGCCGCGCAGGTAGCCTGACATGTTTTCGTAGAACATGCTAAAGGCGTACGCCGGAAAGATCGAGCACACGCGGATATAGCCGATCGAGACGATGTTGGGATCGCTGTTGAACAGCGACAAGATCTCGCGCCCCAGGCCGACAATAACGATAATCGTGGTGAGTGCAACGATGCCGCCTTCGACCAGGCAGACCTTGAGCGTCTTGGTGCAGCGGTCGATCTGGCGAGCACCGTGATTTTGTCCCACAAAGGTGGTGCACGCCTGGCTAAAGCTGTTGAGCAGGTTGTAGCACACGTACTCCAGGCTCATGGCGGCGCTCGAGGCTGCCATGACCTCGGTGCCCAGGCTGTTGATGGCGGACTGGATGATGATGTTGGCGACGGCAAAGACGGCGCTTTGGATGCCGGCGGGCAGGCCGATCTTGACGATGCGCTTGAGGGCGACGGGGTCGATAGCCAAGTCGCGTGGGGTGACGCGGACGACGGAGTCGGTCTTGAGCAGGCGGATAAAAAGCGTAGCGGCGCTGACGGTGTAGGCGATGGCGGTGGCGATGGCGACGCCCGCGACGCCCCAGTGGAGTATGGGGACAAAGATGAGGTCCAGGCCAATGTTGAGGACGGTGGACACGGCAAGCGCCTGCAGCGGCATGCGGGTGATTCCGACGGAGCGGAAGATCGCGGCCTCAAAGTTGTAGAGCAAAATCGAGGGCATGCTCAGCAAAAAGACGCGTAGGTAGAGCGAAGCGAGCGGCATGGTTTCGGCGGGAACGTTGAGCGCGGCGAGCATGGGCTCGGCAAAGATCTCGCCCAGAGCGATGACGACAAAGCCCACGAGCGCCATTAAAATCGAGGTATGGACGGCGCGTTTGACCATGTTCTGATCGTTGCGGCCGATAGCGTTGGCGATGACCACGTTGGAGCCAAGTGATATGCCAATAAACAGGTTGAGCATAAGACTGGTAAGCGGAACATTGGAGCCGACCGCCGCCATGGCGAGGGTTCCCTGGTCGCCCGAGAAGTTACCGATGATGACCGTGGCGATGAGGTTCGATAGCTGCTCCAAGATGCTCGTGGCGGCCACGGGGAAGGCGAACAGGGGAATATTGCGCCACAGCGAGCCGGTGGTCATGTCAATGTGCTTAGATGCGGTATCAGCCATACGCTCTCAATCTCTAACATGCTATTTCGTGCTTATTTGCGCAGACGATGATACTCCTAATCGACTAGTCATTGGGGACGTTCTTAAACGACTAGTCATTTAAGAACGTCCCCAATGACTAGGTGGGGAAGGCGTGCGACAATGGTGGGCGTTGTGTTGTTCGCGCTAAGGAGTTGCCATGTTGTTGTGTCCCGTTTGCCATGAGCCGTTGGCGGACAATGAGCGCGGTGCTGCATGCGCGGGCGGACACCGGTTTGACCGTGCGCGCGAGGGCTATCTATACCTCCTACGCTCGTCCAAGAGCGGCGATTCCATGGGCGATCCCAAGTCGCAGGCGCGCAGCCGACGTGACTTTCTGAACCGCGGCTACTATGCGCCGTTGCGCGATGCGATGGTTGAGCTGGTGCGCGAGCGGGTGTCTGGACGTGCCGCGTCTACGAACTGTCCCATGACGTTGCTCGATATTTGCTGTGGCGAGGGCTACTACACCAGCGCCATGGGCGCGGTGCCGGGCGTGGACGCTTACGGGTTTGATTTGGGCAAAGAAATGGTGCGCCTGGCCGCCAAGCGCGGCGATGCGACCTACTTCGTGGCCAACATGAAGGACATCCCCGTGGCCGATGGCGCCTTCGATATGGTGACCGAGCTCTTTGCTCCCTTTAACGAGCGTGAGTTTGCCCGCGTACTGGCGCCAGAGGGCTCACTCTATACCGTGGTGCCGGGTGCCCGTCACCTGTTTGGGCTTAAGGAAGTGCTCTACGACACGCCATATCTTAATGACGAGAAGCTGCCGCAGACCACCGAACTCGAGTTGGTCGGAACGCGGCGGGTGTCTGCGAACATTACGCTCCAAACCCAGGCCGACATCGAGGCGGTGTTCCAGATGACGCCGTACTACTACCGCACGCGCCCTGCCGATAAAGAGCGCCTGGCAAACTTGGACACCCTTCAAACCGACATCGACTTCATCATCGCTGAGTACTGCCACAGCTAACAACCTGCCAAAAAGGGACAGGTTTGTTTTGGTAGGTTTTGTCTGGGCAAACGTAAAGGGCCGACCGCGGAGATGCGCGATCGGCCCTTTTTAGTTGCTTGGCTGCAGAGCTTATGAGAAGCGAGCGCTTACAGGCGGTCCTTGTTCTCGGCCTTAACGGCGTGCGCCTGCTGAACAAAGAACAGGTCGTACACCACGATGACAAAGGCGACGATATTGACGGAGCTGCCGCCGAGCGCGGGAAGCGTGAGCGCGGCCTGGAAGAGCGTGGCTGCCGTGGCGACGATGCCGAGCTTAAACGCGCCATCCACCTGCGAAGGCTTGTTGGCGCCCTTGATACCCGCAACACCTGCGGCAAGGTCGACAAGGCCCTTGGCGACCAGCACGACCGCGGCGAGCATGGCGTTCGACCCGTACGTGGAATCGAGGTTGCCGGTCGCGATGCCGGCGATTCCAATGACGAGACTGGCGATGCCCAGAACAAAATAAATCAGGGCAAGGATTTTGAGTGTCTTGCGAGCGGCGCTCATAGCTGGTCCTTTCGATGCGGGCGCGGAGAATCTGTCGCACCCAGGTTGCGGCACATATCGTGAAGCACATTGTAGTTCAACGGGGCGATGCATGCGTTTGAAAGCGTCTCTTGCCTATACGGTTCAACCTTTCAAAAAGGAAAGCTGGACGTAAGCCAAATCGATGGCAGCCCATGTGCGGCGCTGCGATGATGAGGCCGTAACAAGGAGCTGGTCTCAAGGAGGAGTCATGATGTACGGAGCAGGGCAAGTGCGTGAGCCGCGGTCGTTGGGAAGGCGCATGGGTGATTCTGTGATCGCTGCCGTGTGCACGGGATTGATGGCGGTGCTTTGCATTGCGATGCTGTGGACCATGTCGCATGTGGGACAATAGCGAACGGTTGGGTGCCGACACAAACGGCGCTCACGTGTTCGTTTTGCTTGCTAAGGAGTGCCCATGGGCGTCGTCGATCCCTTTTCTGTTGCTCGGGCCGCGGGGCTTGAGCTGATCGGGAAGTCCGAGGGTCTCACGCTCACCGACGGCACGATGGAGCTGTGTGCCGATTTTACCCGCATGCTTCCGCGGCTCAAGCGGGGCCGTCTGCAGCAAGAGCTGTTGGTAAAGGCTGCGCGCACAAAAGGCATCGAGCAACCATGGGCGATTGATGCCACGGCGGGCTTTGGCGAGGATTCGCTGCTGCTGGCGGCCGCGGGCTTTACCGTCGATCTGTATGAGCAGGATTGCGTGATCGCGGCGCTCCTCAAGGATGCTTTGGATCGCGCGGCAGATGAACCGGCGCTTGCGACAGCCGTGGCGCGCATGCGCTTGCATGCGGGCGAGGACAGCATTGCCGGCCTTCGCCATACAGCTGAGTTGATCGGGCGGGGCGAGCTTGCCGCTCCCGATGCGGTGTACCTGGACCCCATGTTTCCCGAGCGCACCAAGAGCGCGGCGGTGAAAAAGAAGTTCCAGCTGCTGCATCACTTGGAGCAGCCGTGCGCCGATGAGGAGGCGCTGGTCCAGGCAGCGCTTGCGGTGCATCCGCGCAAAGTCGTTATCAAACGGCCGGTGAAGGGGCCACTGCTTGCCGGCGTTAAGCCGAGCCATCAACTTGCGGGCAAGGCCGTTCGCTACGATGTTTTGGTGCCGCCGCGCCCGTAGCTTGCGCGCGATAGCTGGCGCTCCGTCAGTGTCGTGCCGAAGCGGCGCCTATTTCCAAGGGTGCGACGTCAGGTGCCATCCGCCGCAGTATTCACATTTGTAGCAGGCCAAACCACGCCGCCCGCGGTTTTCGCAGTCGGCCATAACGGCCTCGGCCTCGGCGCGCGTGTCGTAACGGTTTTTGCGCTCGCACGATTTGTAGCGCCAGGCCTCATCGCGCTCGGCGTCCAGGGCGTCGCGGCGCTCGTCCTCGCGGATGAAGCGCTTGCCCTCGTCGTTGACCATC
>USHT01000088.1 GCA_900554455.1 uncultured Collinsella sp. | reverse complement strand
CCAGTGCGGCAATCGTGCGCCCGTCTACACAGCTGCTGCGCCCGGTGCCGCGCTGGTCGGGAAGGACCACGCGGAAGTGCTTGACGGCCTCCTCGATCCAGCCGTCGCTTGTGGGCGACAGCGGACGCGGGCTCTCGCCGCCGGGGCCGCCCTGCAAAAACAGGAGCAACGGCAGATCGTCGTTGATGCGGTCGGGCGCGCAAACCACGCGGTAGAAGAGCTTGATGCTCTCGGGCGCGCCGGCGATTGGTGCCGGCATAGCGCCGCGGCGCATGGTGCTGCCGACGGCCAGGAGCATCGGCTCCAGGCCGCGCCAGTCAAGGGGGACGTCGATGCTGTGGTCCTCGACATAAAGGCCGGGGACGTGGTACGAAGTGATGAGGGCCATGTGAGTCTTCCGTTCGTTGCGGTGTTTCGGGTTGACCAATTCTACCGCCGCGGGCGAGGCCATGCGCAAATCGGCTACCATGGTTGCAAACTTCTAGGAGAAAGGGCCGTCCATGTCGGTCGATATAGCCACGTATGTCCACGATCTTGCCGTTGCCGCCAAGGCAGCGTCGGCCTCGCTTGCCACGGCGAGCGATGAGCAGCGTCAGGAGGCCGTGCGCGCCATGGCCGCAGCACTGCGCAACGGTGTCGACTCCATCGTCGCCGCTAACGAGCTCGATATGTCCGCCGCGCGCGATGCGGGCACTTCGGCCGGACTGCTCGATCGCCTGCTGCTGACGCCCGAGCGCGTCGAGGGCATGGCCGCCGGCCTGGAAAAGCTCGCCGAGCTGCCTGATCCCGTGGGCCGCGTGCTCGACCACCGCGTGCTTGCAAGCGGCGTGGACCTGACCCGTGTGAGTGTGCCGCTGGGCCTGGTCGCTATGGTCTACGAGGCGCGCCCCAACGTGACGGCCGACGCCGCGGGCATCTGCATCCGCACCGGCAACGCCTGCATTCTGCGCGGCGGCTCGCTGGCCTATCACTCGTGTGCCATGATCGCCGAGCTGCTGGCCGATGCGCTTGAGGCCAAGGGCTTCCCGCGTGAGGCCGTGTCGATGATCGAGTCCACCGACCGCGAGGCCACTGGCGAGCTCATGAAGCTCCGCGGTGTCGTCGACGTGCTCATTCCGCGCGGCGGTGCAGGCCTGATCCAGCGCTGCGTGCGCGAGTCGCTTGTGCCGGTGATCGAGACGGGCACGGGCAACTGCCACATCTACGTGCATGAATCCGCCGACTTTGATAAGGCGCTCAACATTATCGTTAATGCCAAGACCCAGCGCGTAGGCGTGTGCAATGCCGCCGAGTCGCTGCTGGTCGACCGTGCTGTGGCCGATGCGTTTTTGCCCGCAGTCGTGGCCGTGCTGCATGACCACGGCGTGCTCATTCACGGCGACGAGGCAACCTGCGCCGCATGCGCCGATGCCGGACTTGCCGAGGGTGATGACTACGTCGCCGCGACTGAGGAGGACTGGGGTCGAGAGTACCTGGCTCTCGAGATGAGCGTGAAGGTCGTGGCGAGCGAGGACGAGGCCATCGCACACATCAACCGCTACGGCACGATGCACTCCGAGGCCATTGTTGCCGAGGACACGGATGCTTGCGAGCGCTTCCTGGATGTGGTCGATGCCTCGGCCGTGTACGCCAACGCCAGCACGCGCTTCACTGACGGCGGCGAGTTTGGCCTGGGCGCCGAGATCGGCATCTCGACCCAAAAACTCCACGCCCGTGGCCCCTTCGCCGCCGAGGCCCTCACCACCTACAAATACAAGCTCCGCGGCACCGGCCAGGTCCGCCCCTAAACCCCTCGTAAACGAAAACCACCACAAAGGTGCCTGTCCCCTTCGTGGTGGTTTTAGGTGGCGTGGGCGGTTAGGCCTGGAAGGTATCGCGGTCGGGGGCGAAGGACTGCATGGCCGCGATGGTGCGGTCAAAGAGCTCGGGGAGCTCCCAGCCCAGCATCTCGGCGCCCTGCGAAATCACGTCGCGCGAGCAGCCGGCGGCAAAGCGCTTGTCCTTGAATTTCTTTTTGAGCGACTTGGTCGTAAAGTCCATGACGCTCTTGCTCGGGCGCATGATGACTGCAGCGCCGATCAGGCCGGTGAGCTCATCGCAGGCAAACAGGATCTTTTCCATCTGCAGCTCGGGCTTGGGCAGCGAAGAGTTGAAATCGGACGTGTGCGTCTGGATGGCACGGATAAGCTCGGGAGTCGCACCCTCACCCTCGAGAATCTCAGCGGCATAGATGGTGTGGTTCATGGGGCCGTCCTCATGCTCCTCCCAATCCAGGTCGTGCAGAAGACCCACGATGCCCCAAAACTCCTCGTTCTCGGGGTCGAACTCGCGCGCAAAGTAGCGCATAGTGCCCTCGACCGTCTCGCCATGGGTGATATGGAACGGGTCCTTGTTGTGCTCGTTGAGCAGTTCGAACGCGCGGTCGCGGGTGATTCCGGCGGTAAGCGGCTCTGCCATAAGAGACTCCTTGTGCTCGTGGGTATCGATAAGAATGAATACTACTAGAACAAGAAAACCACCACAAAGGTGCCTGTCCCCTTTGTGGTGGTTTTTGGCGCGGATGGGTTAGTTGAGGGCGGCTCGGGCTAGGCGAGCTTCGGCGGCCTCCTCGGTGACGCCCAAGGCCACGGCGAACTCCTCGATGGAGCGGCGCTTGGCTTCCTTGAGTACGCGCATGTAGTAGGAGCTGGGCTTTTTATCAGCTTCCTCGGCCTGGCGAATGCGGTACATCATGGTTTTTGCCACGCGGACCGTCTCGGGCGCACCCAGCTTGAGCTGCTGCTTAAAGTGCGTCTCCTCCAGCGAGCTGTTGCGCTCGGTAAAGGTGTCGCACTCCAACTCGTCGTAGTGGCTCAGCAGGTGTTCGGCATCTTGCTGGGAGATGGCGGCATGCAAACGGTCGGCCTGCGCCACGGGGTACATGAGAATCGTCTGCGCATGTCCCTGCTTGGTCTCGAGCAACAGCATGGGCTGCGGCGTGTCGTCCCTAAAACCGACGACGGTGCAGACTCCCTGACCCGGATGAATGACGTGTTGACCGATTGAGAACATGCTACCTCCAACTTATACGAATTCACATATGTTTAGAATACCACGCTGACGTGCGTAAACCCTTACTTTATGCAGGAAAAGCACACAACTCCGATAGGTAAGAGTATTCGATAAAATGCACTGCCCATTCATATGTTTATGCAGTTCCAACGCGTGCATAATCTGCAGGCAAACCGCCAACTTTGTACTGCCGCGCAGGAGCGGTAGTCATTTTTGTGCATATGCAATATCTATTAGCTTTACCCTGCGACAGTGTGCGTCGCTTGTGATAGAGTGCTACAAACTCTGGCTTTTGCCCTACGAGTGACCAAGAGCTCGGGGGCTTTAACACAAGGAGGACCTATGCCCGAGAAGATTGAAGAGCTGGTACGCGCTGCGCTTGCTGCGGCCCAGGAGGCCGGCGACCTTTCCGCATTTGAACTTGACGATTGCGCCATCGAGCGACCGGCTGACACTTCTCATGGCGAGTGGACCTCTACCATGGCCCTGAAGTCCGCCAAGCTGGCCCACTGCGCCCCGCGCAAGATCGCCGAGGCCGTCGTTGCCCATATGCCCGAGGACCCCGCGATTGAGAAGGTCGAGATCGCCGGTCCTGGCTTCATCAACTTCTACCTCTCCGTCGCCGTCAAGAACGCCATCTTTGGCGAGGCCCGCGAGAAGGGCATGGACTTCGCTAAGTCCAACGTCGGTGGTGGCCTGAAGACCCAGGTCGAGTTCGTTTCCGCCAACCCCGTCGGCCCCATGCACATCGGCCACGGCCGCTGGGCCGCGCTGGGCGACTCCCTCTGCCGCGTTATGGACCACGCCGGTTACGACATCCAGCGTGAGTTCTACATCAACGACCACGGCTCTCAGATGAACACCTTCGGCAACTCCATCAGCACGCGCTATATGCAGCTTGCCGACATCATCGCCAAGCAGGGCGTGGACATCGATGAGGCTCACAAGATTTTGATCGCCGACCGCGATGCCTTTGTCGCCGACGAGAACGACGAGCACCCCGAGACCCATCCGTATCAGGACAACTTTGCCGAGACTCTGGGCAAGGACTCCTACGGCGGCGACTACATCATCGACGAGGCTGCCGAGTTCTGGCGCACCGACGGCGATAAGTGGGTCAACGCCGATCCGCAGAAGCGCATGGAGAGCTTCCGCGAGCGCGGCTATGTAAAGATGGTCGACAACATGCGCGACCTCTGCCACGCCGTCAATTGCGACTTCGATCGTTGGTTTTCCGAGCGCTCGCTGTATGTGAAGGACACCGAGGGCGAGACCGCCGGCACCTCCGCCGTCGACCGCGCTTTTGAGAAGCTCGACAAGATGGGCTACCTCTACACCAAGGACGGCGCCCTGTGGTTCCGCTCCACCGACCTGGGCGATGACAAGGACCGCGTCCTGATCAAGTCCGACGGTGAGTACACCTACTTCGCCTCCGACGTTGCCTATCACTGGGATAAGTTCCAGCGCGTCGACCACGTCATCGACATCTGGGGCGCCGACCACCACGGCTACATCGAGCGCGTCCGCTGCGTCTGCGATGCCTTGGGTTACCCCGGCAAGTTTGAGGTTCTGCTGGGCCAACTCGTCAACCTGCTGCGCAACGGCAAGCCCGTCCGTATGTCCAAGCGTAAGGGCACCATGGTGACCCTGCAGGAGCTCGTCGACGAGGTCGGCTCCGATGCCGCTCGCTACACGCTCATCTCCAAGAGCTCCAACCAGATGGTCGACTTCGATATTGAGGCCGTTAAGAAGCGCGACAACTCCAACCCGGTGTACTACGTGCAGTACGCTCACGCCCGCGTGTGCTCCATCCTGCGCCGTGCCGCTGACGTTACGCCCGAGCAGGCTGACGAGATGGGCATGAAGGCCGTCGCCGCCAAGGCCATCGGTGAGAACGTCGATTACTCGCTGCTGACCGACCCGACCGAGCTCGCCCTTTCGCGCAAGCTCAACGAGCTCACCGACCTCATCGCCAGCTGCGCTCGCGACCGCGCCCCGTTCCGTCTGACGCACTTTGCTGAGGAACTCGCCGGCGACTTCCACAGCTTCTATGCTGCCTGCCAGGTTCTGCCGAGCGAGGGCCGTCCCGTCGACCCCGAGCTTTCGCGCGCCCGTCTGGCCGCTTGCGACGCCGTCCGCGTGACGCTCGCTCTGGTTCTCACCCTCGTTGGCGTTTCCGCGCCCGAGCAGATGTAAGCTACGGGTCATTTGACCGTACAGACTTGGTTTAACTAAGCCTTGAAAGCCCGATCTCCCACGGAGGTCGGGCTTTTTGCAAACGCCGACGTATTGACGAATTTGGAACTGCTGGAAATACGAAACTATGCCGGTTTACTACGATGAAATGAGAAATTCCAACTACGCCGGCTTTTCGCAAAAAAGTGCAAGGCATCTACCTGCACTGATAATTGTCCTTGGGGGAAGCGGGCACTGCGGGG
>USHT01000087.1 GCA_900554455.1 uncultured Collinsella sp. | reverse complement strand
GGGCTTTGTGATGGCGGTCGGCTTTGCCCGGGAGGGCGGCGAGGAGATAGACCTCGAGCAGCCGGGGGACAGCGCGTGCGCGTACCTGAGGGCGGTCGCCATACAGACGGTGGAAACGGTCGCGCAAGTCGAGGGCGTCGATACATCCGAGCTGCTCGAACGCGTCTCCAAGGAGGCCGATGCCTATCGCGCATCGCGTGCGACGAGTCCCGACGTGGTGAAAGACGCCTAGGGTTTCTCTTGCGGGGCGCCTGTCGCGCATCGCGCGGTGAGTCCCGCGATGCGGTCATAACCTGCATTCATGTGAGCCGGGTTTATAGATATTCCTCCAGCTGTTAACATAGACAACCTGTGGGTAAAGAGACAAAAGCGCCGCCGACGGGCGGGCGTTTTGATTTCGATGAACTCATGTAAGGAAACGAGCATGTTAGATAGATTTACCGATCGAGCGCGCAAGGTCATGTCGATGGCCAAACAGGAGGCGCTCGATCTGCACTCAAATAAGGTGGGCACCGAGCACCTGCTGCTCGCACTCGCCAAGGAGGACGAGGGCATCGCTGCCGAGGCGCTGCGCTCGCTTGATATCTCCTACGACGACATCATGGACACCCTCAAGGAGGTCCAGACCACGGTTCCCGAGCCCAGCGAGGAGACCGAGGCTGCCAAGCTTGCCTTTACGCCGCTCGTCATTAGCGTGATGGAGCGCTCCTTCCGCGTGGCACGTGAGAACAACCAGACCTACGTGTCGACCGAGCACTTGCTGATTGGCATCGTCGAAGAGGGTAACGGCATGGCCATGGACATCCTCATGCGCCTGGGTGTGTCGTCCGCCTCCATCAAAAAGGCTATCGAGAAACTCACCGCCAAGGACCAGGACAAGAAGCGTCCGCTCGCCGGCGCCGGTGCTGGTCGTCCCGGTGCGGGCCTGCCGTTCTTTAGCGGCTCGGATGCCTCTCAGCAAAAGGGGGGCGGCACCGACACGCTCAAGCAGTTCGCCACCAACCTCACTCAAAAGGCGCGCGACGGCGAGCTCGATCCCGTGATTGGCCGCGAAAAGGAAGTCCAGCGCATGATGGAGATCCTTTCGCGCCGCACCAAGAACAACCCGCTTATCCTGGGCGATCCCGGCGTGGGCAAAACGGCCATCGTCGAGGGCCTGGCGCAGCAGATCGCTGCCGGCAACGTGCCCGAGAACCTCATGAACCAGAACATCTGGACGCTTGACCTGCCGGGCCTCGTTGCGGGCGCCAAGTATCGCGGTGAGTTTGAGGAGCGCCTCAAGAACGTGATCCAGGAGGCCACCGAGGCTGACGACGTCATCCTGTTTATTGACGAGATGCACACCATCATCGGTGCCGGTTCTGCCGAGGGCTCCATCGACGCGAGCTCCATGCTCAAGCCCGTGCTTGCACGCGGTGCCTTCCAGATTATTGGCGCCACCACGGCCGAGGAATTCCGCAAGTACCTCACCAAAGACCCAGCCTTCGAGCGTCGCTTCCAGACTATCGATGTCGAGGAGCCGAGCGTCGAGGACACCGTCAAGATCCTGACCGCGCTTAAGCCGCGCTACGAGGAGCACCACCATGTGCGCTACACGCAGGGCGCTATCGAGGCTGCCGCGAACCTTTCCAACCGCTACATCCAGGATCGCTTCCTGCCCGATAAGGCCATCGACCTCATCGACGAGGCCGGTGCCCGCGCTCGCATCGCCGCGAATCGTGCGCCCGAGCCGGTGCGCGAGGCCGAGCATCGCATAGAGGAGCTCAAGGCCGCCGCGCAGGAGGCCACCGAGAGCGACGACATGAACAAGGCCGCCGAGATTACCGAGCAGCAAAAGGCTGCCGAGATTGAGCTCGCCGAGGCCAAGGCCGCCTGGACCGCCGAGCTCGACGCCAGCCCGCTCACCATCGACGTGAGTCAGATTGCCGACATCGTGTCCGTGACCTCTGGCGTGCCAGTTTCCTCGCTCACCGAGAGCGAGAGCCGTCGCCTGCTGCAGACCGAAAGCGTGCTCAAGACCCGCATTATCGGCCAGGACGAGGCCGTCGAGGCCGTCGCCAAGGCCGTGCGCCGCAGCCGCTCGCCGCTCAAGGACCCGCGTCGTCCCGGTGGTAGCTTTATCTTCCTTGGTCCCACCGGCACAGGCAAGACCGAGCTCGCCAAGACGCTCGCCGAGTACCTCTTTGGCAGTAAGGACGCGCTCATCAGCTTCGACATGTCGGAGTTCGGCAGCGAGTTCGAGGTCTCCAAGCTTATCGGTAGCCCTCCGGGTTACGTGGGCCACGACGAGGGCGGTCAGCTTACCAAGGCCGTTCGTCGTCACCCGTACTCGGTCGTGCTGTTCGACGAGATCGAGAAGGCGCACCCCGACATCTTCAACATTTTGTTGCAGGTGCTGGAGGAGGGTCGCCTGACTGATAGCCAGGGCAAGACGGTCGACTTCCGCAATACCGTGATCATCATGACGTCCAACGTGGGCGCCCGCGAGATCGCGCAGGATGCGAGCGTCGGTTTTGGCACCACCGGTGAGCAGGGCCTTACCTCGAGCGAGATTAAGGGCCGTGCGATGGGCGAACTTAAGCGCCTGTTCCGCCCCGAGCTGCTCAACCGTATCGACGATATCGTGGTGTTCCAGAAGCTTTCGGGCGAGAATCTGACCAAGATCGCGCACCTGCTGGTGGACGACCTGCGTCAACGCCTGATTGCCAACGGCATGAACATCAAGCTCACCGATGCGGCCTATGACAAGATCGTGGCCGAGGGCACCGACCTCACCAACGGTGCGCGTCCGCTGCGCCGTGCTATTCAAAAGCTCATCGAGGACCCGCTGTCCGAGGAGCTTCTGGCCGGCGAGTGGGGCGAGGGCGATACCGTCCTGTGCGACGTGGCCGATGGCAAGTTTGTCTTTAGCCACGGCACGGGCGAGATCCCGGCACCGCGTCCGGCGGGCACACTCGGTGGCGATACCGTCCCGGCGGCACCGCACACCGGCAACGCCGCGCCTGTGAGCAGTGGCGTGAGCTCGGGCCCCGGTGGCATGATGCAAGCCGGTTCCGGCGCGCTGTAGGGCGTGGCGACAATTTGATACGCGCAATCGAGGCGCTCCGGAAAGGGCGCCTCGATTTGTAGAGCTGCGGAAGTTGTGACCGTTACGCTATACGGTCCACCGTTAGCCGATGATGCGAGGGCGCTCGGCGTTTTCGACTGGTTTATGCACGCAAAGTCTGGGAATATACAAGTCGCATGTCTTACTGTCTAACCAGTTGCGCCAAGGAGGCACCATGGACTACAAGATTACCGGCTACGAGCCCGCCCAGCTGTTCCATTTCTTTGAGGAGGTCAGCGCGATCCCCCGTGGGTCCGGCAACGAGAAGGGCATCAGCGATTTCCTGGTCGCGTTTGCCAAGGAGCGCGGTCTCGATGTGTATCAGGACGAGGTCTACAACGTCATCATTCGCAAGCCCGCATCTGCCGGTGCCGAGAATGCCCCGACCGTAATGCTGCAGGGCCATATCGACATGGTGTGCGACAAGTTGGGCTCCGTCGAGCACGACTTTACGACCGATGGTATCGACCTGGTCGTCAAGGACGGCGTCCTTACCGCCAACGGCACCACCCTGGGCGCCGACAATGGTATCGCCGTCGCGCTTATGCTTACTGTGCTCAACGACGATTCGATTGCCCATCCGGCCCTCGAGTGCGTGTTCACCACCGACGAGGAGACCGGCCTGGTCGGCGCCGAGACGCTCGACAAGTCCCAGATTAGCGCCCGCACCATGATTAACCTTGACTCCGAGGAAGAGGGCGTTGCCACCGTCAGCTGCGCCGGCGGCGTCGTCGTTACCTACACCTGCCCCATCGTGCGCGAGCACAAGACCGGTAGCACCCTCACGCTCGACATTTCCGGTCTGTTGGGCGGCCACTCCGGCAGTGATATCAACCTGGAGCGCGGCAACGGAAACCTCATCATGGCCCGCATCATCGACCGCCTGATGGTCGCCGGTGAGCCCGCCATCGTCAGCTTCAACGGCGGCACCAAGGACAACGCCATCAACCGTGAGTGCAAGGCCGAGCTGGTCTACGCCGACCACGCTGCCGCCGAGGCCGCGGCCCAGATCGCAAAGGGCATCATCGCCGACGTCACTGCCGAGCTCGAGGTCTTCGACCCCGGCTTTACCTGCACCGTCGAGATTGCCGACGACGCCGAGGTCGAGGCCATGGACGAGAAGTCCGCGCTTGCCCTCATCCGCGCCCTGCGTCTTGCCCCTAACGGCGTGATTCGCCGCAACGTCGCCACCGACGGCTCCGTCGAGGTTTCCTCCAACATCGGCGTGGTCGCCACCTCCGATGACGAGGTCAAGATTATGCTGTCCCCGCGCTCCTCGATCACCTCGCTGCAGAACGAGTTCAAGGACCGCCTGCAGACGCTTGCCGATGTCCTGGGCTTCGACGCCAAGTTTGAGTTCGAGTATCCCGGCTGGAGCTATGCCGAGCATTCGCCGGTCCGCGACGTCTTTGTCGAGAGCTATCGCGAGCTCTTTGGCTCCGAGCTGCGCATCGAGTCCATTCACGCCGGCCTTGAGTGCGGCCTGTTTGCCGAGGCCCTGCACGGCCTGGACGCCATCGCCGTGGGCCCGACACTCTCCGATGTCCACACCCCGGACGAGAGCATGGAGCTCGCTTCTGCCGAGCGCTTCTACGAGCTGCTCATCGACGTCCTCAAGCGCCTTGCTGCGTAAAGGTCGCGCTAGCAGCAGTTCGAGCCACGTGCTAGCGGATTGCAAATGACATTACGAGAGGGGGCATCTGAGCTTTTGCGACGGGTGCCCCCTCTCTTTTGTTTGATAATTGCGAAATTATGGCCACCTAGTCCATTTCTGCCCTGATGAGGTCGAGGGTGCGCTGGCAGTTTTCGCGGACAGGGCCGAGCATATGCTCGCGCAGGTCCGTCATGCCGGGCAGGTCGGCGTATTCGTCCATGACCTCTTCCATGCAAATGGGCACCTCGTAGGCGAGGTCCATCATGGTCGCAAAGCAAAACTTCTCGGATAGCCCGGCATCGGTGAGCGTCGCCTCCAGCGCGGGGTCGCCCATACCGTGGTATCGGCGGATAGCGCCTGGACCGATGCACCCCACACGATTTTCGCCGCCAACGCTCATGGCAAGGCGCGCCCGGCGGCGCATGCGCTCGTATGCCAGCCCCGATGCGACATCGTACATTCGAGCCATCATGGCTGCGCCGTCGTTTCCAAGGAGCAGGGAATAGTTTTTCGCATGCGCATCCGGTGCGCCGATAATGGCGTTGAAGAACAGCATCTGCGTAAACAGATACAGGTTAAGTTGATGGTGGCTCGTATTTACGAGGAGCTCTTGAATGTCGCGGGTGGTCGGGCCGCCGTCTGCCGTGTACTTTTGGGCGGGCATCACCCCAAGTGCCTGACAGAGGTCTTCTTGATGTAGGCGCCTGATCGTTCCGTCTTCGACTTTCACGCGG
>USHT01000086.1 GCA_900554455.1 uncultured Collinsella sp. | reverse complement strand
AACAAATCCAAGTTAGACCATTTCAAATGGTTCGATGTCTGCCCGGATGCGACACATCTGGTGTGTCCATCCTCGCAGTATCCGGTTCTCAAGGTGCACGCCCCGCGGTTGATCCGGTCCGACCGGGCCGCGCGGCAAGGAGATATATTGCCAGACCGCGAAGCCCTGTGGGACGTCAATTCCACTCTTCACAAGTCCTACACAACATATTGCTTTCTATAGGTAATAGAAAGACTGGTGCGGATCTTCCGCACGTATCAGATGATGACCCTTTGGTTCAGGAATATATAGAGATCGGTCACCTGTAAGTGTTTATCTACCCGCGCTTTTAGCAATGTAAACCGCGCCTCAGATAAAAAGAGGGAGCGCCGCGCACAACGCGACACTCCCCTAGCGATTCAAGAGAATCTATTAGGCCTCGAGAGCCTTCTTGGCAATGGCAGCCAGCTCGTTGAAGGACTCGATGTCCTCGTAAGCCATCTGAGCCAGGACCTTGCGGTCAAGCTCGATGCCGGCAACCTTCAGGCCGTGCATGAACTGAGAGTAAGAGATGTCGTTCAGGCGAGCAGCAGCGTTGATACGAGTGATCCAGAGAGAACGGATCTCGCGCTTCTTGTTGCGGCGATCACGATACTGATACTGCAGGGAGTGCTGGACCTGCTCTTTAGCATGCTTGTAAGTACGCGAAGCGGCACCGTAGTAACCCTTCGCACGGTGCATAACGGTACGGCGCTTCTTCTTGGCGGCAACAGCGCGCTTAATACGTGCCATGTTCTATCAACTCCTAGACGGTAAAACGAAAAACGGGAACGCGAACTTAGGCGAGACGCGACTTGATGACCTTGCGGTCGGCAGCGGCGATCTCGGTCTCCTGACGGAAGCCACGCTTACGCTTGGTGGACTTCTTGCTCAGGATGTGGCTCTTGAAAGCCTTGGCGCGCATAAGCTTGCCGGTACCAGTCTTGCGGAAACGCTTCTTGGTGCCGCTGTGGGACTTCATCTTAGGCATGAAATACTCCTTAATCGGTTACAGAACACTAGTTACTTGGTATCGCTTGCCGCTTTATCCTCATCGAAGGCGCCCTTAATCGGGGCGAGCAGCATAAGCATGTTACGGCCTTCCATCTTAGGCTTGGACTCGACCGTAGCGTAAGGCTTGAGATCCTCGGCGAGGCGCTCGAGAACGTTAAGGCCCTGCTCCGGGTGAGCCATCTCACGGCCGCGGAACATGATGGTGATCTTAACGCGTGCGCCCTTCTTGAGGAAACGCAGAACGTGGCCCTTCTTGGTCTCGTAGTCGCCAACGTCGATCTTGGGTCGGAACTTCATTTCCTTGACCTCGACCTTGGACTGGTTCTTACGAGCAGCCTTGGCCTTCATGGCCTGCTGGTACTTGAACTTACCGTAGTCCATGACCTTGCAGACCGGCGGCTCCGCGTTGGGAGCGATCTCGACCAGGTCGAGACCCTGATCGTCAGCGACGCGCTGGGCATCGCGAATGGCGAACAGGCCGAGCTGAGAGCCATCGACGCCAATCAAACGGCACGAAGATGCAGTGATCTCGTCGTTGATGCGGGTGTCATCAGACTTAGCTATTTTCCCTACCTCCATTCATAAAAAAATAACCCGGCGCTTCTCAGCAACCAGGTCGTACACATAGACTTCCTCGATTTGAGGAAGGTAATCTAAGTTGTATGACCAGTCAGCTGCTCATTGGCGCCAAAAGGTGGGAACCCTCGGGTTCCTCTTTAGGGCATTGCGGGAACAACGCCTTGCGAATAATAACACGTACAGCGCGTTATCACATTACGTACACGAAAAAGGGGGTCTTGACCCCCTTGAACGCTCACTTGCATGTATGGTGCCCGAGGCGAGACTCGAAGGGCCTTCGCTTCGCGAAGCCCCGGGCTTCGGGCGCGTGGCGCCCTCGCCACGCTCCGCCACAGACAGGCCACAGGCCTGTTTGCTTAACGCTTCGCGCGCTCACGCGAGTTCGGCACGAAAAAGGGGGCCTTGACCCCCCTTGAACGCTCACTTGCATGTATGGTGCCCGAGGCGAGACTCGAACTCGCACGTTGTTGCCAACGGTGGATTTTGAATCCACTGCGTCTGCCAATTCCGCCACTCGGGCACGCAATGCGTGAGTTAGTTTATCACAGCTTTCTACCGATTAGTCCGAAAATGGAACTTCGAGCATTTCGATGAGTTCGACCGTGCGTAGCATCTCGCGCTGACGGCATCCGCGACCGTCGACCGAAGCCTCACCCATCTGGTTATCGTAAGGGTCCTCGCGCATGCCGTCGAAAGAGGGCTCAAACTCTGCCTGGAATCGATTGTTGGCCACCATACGCCATGGGTCGAGATTGCCAAAGTAGTGACGGCGGCGCCACTCCTCCCCCATCCTGTGAGCAGAAGATCCAAATGACACGTCGGCGTTGAGCCAACCGGTCTGCGGCGTATAGAACTCTGCCCAGTCGTGCGACCCCACCGAATCGGGCGCAACGTACAGGCCGCTCTGCCAACGGGCAGGCACGCCCGCGATACGGCACATGGTGATAAACGTGAGCGCCATAACGCCGCAATCGCCGCGGAGCGAATGCGCGCAGTCATCGGCAATAGATCCCAAAAGCAAGTACGGCGGCTGATAGCGATAGTCAATATACTGCGTCAGGTAATCATAGATAGCACGGGCGCGATCGAGCGGATCCTCGAGTCCGTCAACAACACCGGCCGTCAGCTGCTGCAGATACGGCGTGAATGCAATGTGCGGACGGTCCTCGGAAATATCCTCGGGCAGAGGCGCGTCCATACGCGGATGAACCGGAAGTGTGCCACCGTAGACATCACAATAAGCAGCATCGATGTGATAACGATAAGTCACCGAGAATGAGCGCTCACTCGAAGAAGACCACGAGGCGGTACGCGCCGAAGCGTTCGCGGGAGCAACAGCACCCTCCGGCGTCATGTCGAGAATCTCGACCCGAGACTGCTGACGGCAGGCGGCGGCTACGGGAAGCCAAGCGCGAACGGTCTCCCCCTCTAGAGCGCCGGGGACAGACAAGGACGCTTTAAGCGTAATGACGCGAGCCAATCCGTTTTGCGACTCCATCTCCTTGAGCATCTCGTTGCGCAGTGCAATTCCGTCCGTAGGATCGGCCCGCATGCCGGGAACCTCTTTGGGATATACGCGAAGCGAATCGAGGAAGTTGTCGAGAACGAACAGCTCGCCATCGATAAAGCGCCAGTCAATACGCTTACGGTCAATCAGATCGTCAAACTGCTCCTCGGTAAACTCAGGCCACTCCTCGCGAATCATCGCAATAGCTCGATCGCGCGACACCGAAAAATGAAGCGGCGTCTCGAGCATGCGATACCGCTCGGCGCGAACGCAGGCAGCCAGCGAAGGCTCAGGGTTCTGCTCCAAAAGGCGATCGCAGGCGGCAACAGCCTGCGTCAAATACCCGGCATCCTTAAGACGAAGAATCTCAGGCGGTAGCCCAATATCGAGATGGCGAAAGTCATCGCAGCAAACATCAACAGAGCAACCAACAGGACCCTCGTCAATAACCTTCCCATCCGAAGGCAGCACATTAATAACAGCCATACCAAACTCCAAGTCATTAGAACTCTTGAAGTCCATTGTAGCGAGATAAAAAAGAAAGCCCCAACAAGGGAGCCATCAACACCGCCGAGCGGTAGTCAAAAAATGAATTCAGCCCAGTAACCCTGTAGCGAGTTAACGAAGGAGGCCCCGTTCACCCGAAGCTTTTCCCATTGCGCGACTTCTGGCAAAGCCAGGTGAGCGCAAGGGAAAAGCGTAGGGTGAACGGGGCCTCCGACGGGAAAGTTAAACCGCTACTTACGCCTTGTTGACGGAGCCAAACTCCTCCATGAGCTCCTTGGTGCGGGCAACGATGTTGTCGCGACCAGGCTTGAGGAGCTTGCGGGGGTCAAAGCCCTTGCCCTGCTGATCCTTGCCAGCCTCGATGTACTCGCGGACGCCCTTGGCGAAGACGAGCTGCAGGTCGGTGTTGACGTTGATCTTGGAGATGCCCAGGGAGATGGCCTTCTTGATCTGATCCTCGGGGATGCCGGTACCACCGTGCAGAACGAGGGGCAGGTCGCCGGTCTGAGCCTTGATCTCGCCCAGACGCTCGAAGGAAAGGCCAGCCCAGTCGGCGGGATACACGCCGTGGATGTTGCCGATACCGCAGGCGAGGAAGTCGACGCCCAGGTCAGCAATCTGCTTGCACTCAGCGGGGTCAGCGAGCTCGCCGTTGGAGGTCACGCCGTCCTCGGTGCCGCCGATGCCGCCGACCTCGGCCTCGATGGACATGCCCTTGGAGTGGGCAAGCTCAACGAGCTCCTTGGTGCGGTCGAGGTTAAGCTGGAAGGTCTCCTCGTGAGAGCCGTCATACATGATGGACGTGAAGCCGGCCTCGATGCACTTGAAGCAGTCCTCGTAAGAACCGTGATCGAGGTGAAGGGCGACGGGGACGGTAACGCCCGTGGCCTCGACGGCAGCCTTGACCATGTCGGCGCAGACCTTGAAACCGCCCATCCACTTAGCGGCACCAGCGGTGCACTGAAGGATCAGCGGAGACTTGGCCTCCTCGGCGGCCTGGAGAATAGCCAGGGTCCACTCGAGGTTGTTGGTGTTGAAGGCACCGAGACCGTACTTGCCGGCCTCGGCCTTCTTGAGCATGTCTGCTGCGTTGACGAGCATAAAAGAAACCTCCTGTAAGGTTGCTCCGATAACGCCTGAGATTTTACCACGACATACCCGAGCATAAACGTTCGTTTGTTCACGAATACCATCCGATTGGACAAATTTTGACCGTTTGCCCCACAGAATCGACCCACTGGGGAAAATAGCTTGACGATTGAGCGGTCTTCGTGGTTCGGAAGACAGCTTCGAGCCTACATCTGCATAAACGGGTTCTGCATAAGTTCGCGCGCCATCGTGGTCGAATCGCCATGGCCCGTCAAGCAAACGGTATCGGGCGGAAGCATCTTGGCAAGTTTGGAGAGCGAGCGCATAATCGCCGCCTCGTCACCGCCGGAAAGATCGGTACGACCGTGGCTGCCCGGGAAAAGCGTGTCGCCCACAAAGGCGATGTTCCCCTGCTCGGTCGCGGCGAACAGGACGATGCCGCCCGGCGTATGCCCCGGCGTCTCGATCACCTGCAGGTAGATATCGCCCACCTCGATAGCATCGCCCTCGGCGAGCAGGCGTGTCGGCTCCCCGGGGTCAGGCGCCTCAATGCCCCACATAGCTCGCTGTTCCTCGATGTTCGCATGCGGCACCGCCACATCCTTAGCACACAGCTCATATAGTGCGCTGTCGCCAACGACAGCTCGAACCCCGGCAATCCCGCCAACATGGTCGGCATGACCGTGCGTGCAGACAGAGCCGAGTACGCGCACCTCGGGATGCGCGGTGCGGATATGCTCCACAAGACGCTCGCCCTCCCACGCCGGATCGACGATTAAGCACTCGTCAT
>USHT01000085.1 GCA_900554455.1 uncultured Collinsella sp. | reverse complement strand
GAGAGCAAGATACGTCACCAACAAAAACGGCAGCAGCGACAGCGTGTCCTTGCCGGCGTCGAGCAGAATATCAATCAGCAAATCCATGACGGATGGAACCTTTCGTGTCTTTCGGCAGCATTGTAAAAGTCCTAGCGGTCAACTAGGGTATTGTAGTTGTCCCGGGCGCGGTGCCAATAGTTGCCTATGGTAAACTATCATCTCGCCATAACTCAGTAACCTCGAGCCGCACAACGCGGCCCGTCCAAGGAGTAGCATATGAACGTATCGCAAGCACTCGAATACGAGCGCCAGCCGTTTATCCCCATGTTTATCTACGGCGACCACGGCGCCATGGAGTCCGAGCGCCAGAAGGGCGAGGAGGCCCTCAAGGTGCTCGAGACCGAGTACTTTACCGCCGAGGGCGACCCCGGCTTCGACTTTGCCACTGTGCGCGACCTGGCCGACCGCAACCGCGACCTGTGCGACCAGATTGGCGAGGCGCGTCTGCGCAACGTGACGCCCGCGACGCTCTCGCGCGGCCTGTCCGATGCCGACACCTGCGCCGCCATCGGCAAGATGCAAAAGCGCACCGCCGCGTCCGTTATGCGCGAAATCCGCGGCGACCGCGACGCGCTCGGCGTGGCCTACGCCCGCAAGCCCATCCAGGGCACCGTGCTCGGTATCGACATCGAGACCACCGGCCGTGCACCCGAGCGCGGCTATATCATCAACGTGGGCTGGGAGATCATGGAGCTCGCCAGCGACGCCGTCCCGCATGACGCCGAGGCACACTACTGCGGCCTGCCCGACATCTACCGCGGCGAAGATGTGCCGCTGTCGAATATCCACCACATTACCTGGGACGACATCGACGGCAAAACGCCCTTCCGCGAGAACAAGGAGCTGCAAAAGCAGCTGCTCAAGCTTATGAAGAAGTACCCGTACATGGCGCACAACGCCGCCTTTGAGGACAGTTGGTTCAAGATCCACCTGGACGGTTACGCCGAGGCACGCCGCGCCGGCAAGATCATCGTCATCGACTCGCGCCAGATCTGCCGCAGCCTGGATGCCGACGTCCGCTCGCTCCCCCGCGAATCCGCGCCCGCCGCGCTCGAGAACTGGGCGCGCCGCCGTGGAACCCTCGCCGCCGACGCCAACGAGCAGCACCTGGGCCTCGACGACACTGACCTCATGCTCCGTACCGTCCAAGCCGAGTTCAACCTCAAGAACCTATTCGCGAAATAACCGATCCATCTGCGGGAGCGCCTGCCAGGCACAGTGCAATCCGTCTGGACGCACCGGCACGCAGTATACTAGGGCGCAGTCTTATGGCTGCACCCTAGTTTTCATCAAAACGAGCAAATACGCGTGCTTCACACAGTCGACAGGTTGCTCACCTACATTTTTCGAGTTGTTCGGCCAGCTGAACCTCTAGTCAAGGCCCCTCGAACCGCAATCGAGCGCTGTAGTCGCCTTAATTTCGCAACCAAGCCCCATTAATCTACCTGAATCAATTCGAATAGGACGTTGCGATCGCACCATTCGTATAGGATAAGGCCGAATAACTCAAATTATGTTGGTGAGGCATCTGAGCGGTCGGCAAAAACGCTTAGAAGCTACGAATCCGCAACTAAAGTTCACCAAAATGGGGCAGCCGACAGAAACCTCCCCAGCCGAAGCTGCCCCCCCTCAATACGACAGCTCAAAAACCCACCGTTCGCAGAAGATAAGCCGCGCCCCAATACCGTTGCCCGAAGTTTCGAGCGTATATGGCGTCCGCTATGCCATCATGCGCGTATGGGAATCGTTCTGTCGCATACCACGGCACGCGCTTTATACCAAACAGTCAGCTCGCTCGCAAGCCACGCGACCGATCCCATACCTATGGAAAAGATCAAGGTGTCTGCGCCGACCACGTCCAACCTGGAAGCGGCACGAGCATGGCTCAACAGAAAGAATGTCGATTCTGAAAGCATCCATGTGCTGACGTTTTCCAATAATGCCAAAAGGCACCGCAAGGGCTGCATCTGCCACTGCACGCGCTATACGTTTGATGCAGAAAGCTACCTAGAACTCGAGCCGAACGTCTACATCGTCGATATCAAGCTGTGCGCGTTAGAAGCAGCAGCCGACCTCAACCTTTCGGAGCTCGTTGAGTATTACTTTGAAATCTGCGGCTTCTACGCGCTTGGAACGTCCGACGAAACTCAATATCGCGAGCGCCCAGCCCTAACCAGCGTTGAAGAGCTCAGAGCCTTCTTTTCAGAGGCATCGGGGTATCGTGGATCTAATAAAGCACTTAAGGCACTTTCTTATGTACGCGGAGGCTGTCGCTCTCCACTCGAAACGGCGTTTGTCATGATGCTGACAATGCCCAAGTCAATGGGTGGCTTAGCCATACGTGCCATCAAAACGGATTATCCGATCCCAGTCCCCAAAAGATACGCCGCCCTAACGCGACGGACGGTTTTCTACCTCGACGCGCTGCTCGAAAATTCGATGACCGATATCGAATACAACGGCTTTTACCACGACGAGCCCGAACAGCAATCAATTGACGAGGAGCGCCGAAACACGCTGCGAAACATGGGATATGCCGTTATCACAGTTAATCGTCATTCGTTTTTCAAGCAGTCCGCTTTTAAACGGGTCATGGAAGCGATTCGCATTCGCGAGAAGATATGGCCCGGTCGACTCCCGGATAACTTCGCCATCCTGCAAGAAACTCTTCGTCAATTTGTCTTGCGGCGCTACTTCGAATACGGTCGCCGCGTCCTGGAGACACTCAAAGAAGAAGAGGCCGCCAAGCGCGAAATTGCAAGCCAATATCCGCAAGCTGATGACCCGAGCATCAACGATGTGCCCGAACCCGACGACATGCAACACGTCGGGGCCCTTGCTGAGGAAATCAATGGGGCTTGGGAATGCGACATGTTCGCAACAATCGATGAAAACCGCACGGAAGACGACACGATTATTGATCTAATTGAGAATTCGCTCTTCTAAAGGCGATCTCTGCGGATGTCCACCTACATTTTTCGACTTATTCGGCCACCGATGTGCCAGATTGGCTGCAGCAATGCTCAATATAACTTTAGATAAAACTGATTCTGCAGAAACTCCCGTAGAGGAAGAACTGATTCTCGCGGTATTTGACACGATAAAGTACAAATATGAACAGTTCTAATGCTTCTCAAGGTGGCTTTCTTAGCATGCTAGCCGAACATCTCGAAATATGTTGGCGAGCATTGCGTCGATGTCTCCCAACCCACAGAAAATCGCAGAGGCGGCAAGCAGTCATCGAAATTAACGCAAATTGTATTGACATATGAACATACACTCATATAATCGAAAGCAAGTTATATGAGCGCATGTTCATATGAAAGGATATTGCAATGAGCATCCGCGTTGATGAAACGAAACCCGACATCGAGGCCACCGAACCCGCGATCCCCACCACCTGCTCGCCCGAGGACCTTCCCGACGAGGAGCTTCTCTACGACCTCGCCGACCTGTTCAAGGTCTTCAGCGACACCACGCGCATCAAGATTCTCTATGCCCTCATGGGCCGCGAGCTCTGCGTGGCCGAAATCGCCGAGGCAACCGAAACCTCGCAGTCGGCAGTATCGCACCAGCTGCGCACGCTTAAGCAGTCGCACCTGGTCAAGTTCCGCCGCGACGGCCGCAACATCCTCTACTCGCTTGCCGACGATCACGTCTACACCATGCTCAACCAGGGCATGAGCCACATCTGCGAATAGCGACCAACCACGGTACCAGCGCGGCCTGCACCCAAGCCGCAAATACGGGGAAAGGAATCCACCATGAAAAAGCAGTTCAAGCTCGACGAGATCGACTGCGCCAACTGCGCGCGTAAGCTTCAGGACGAGCTGGCCAAGCTCGATGGCGTCAAGTCCGTTTCGGTCAACTTTATGACCCAGAAGCTGACGCTCGAGGCCGATGAAGCCGAGTTCGACGAGGTCCTCGACCGCGTTGTGGAGTTCACCGCCGACGCCGAGCCGGACTGCGAGATCATTCTCTAGCCAAGGTTTACGCCAACCCGCAAGGCCGCGCTTGCCGCGGCCTTTGCTCGCGAAATTATATGAGCGAGTGTTCATTCATTCAAATGGGAGGATACGAGTCATGGCCACCGCCGACCCCAAGAAGAAAAAGAAGAAGCGCAAGAAAAAAGAGTCACTCGAGCATAAGCGCAACCGCATACTGGTAGCGCTGGGCATTTTTGCCGTGGTGTACGCCCTCGATGAGCTCGGCACCCTCACTGCCGCATTCGGCACCCCGGGCGACATCTACGCCAGCTTCGCACTGTTCCTCGTGCCGTTTTTGATTGCCGGCTACGACGTGCTCCAAAAGGCATACAACAACATCCGCCGCGGCAAGGCGTTCGACGAGAGCTTCCTCATGGCCGTCGCGACCATCGGCGCGTTTGCCATGGTGCTCTTCCCCGATACCGACCCGCACATGGCCGAAGGCGCCTCCGTCATGCTGTTCTACCAGGTCGGCGAGCTGTTCCAGGCATACGCCGTGGGCAAGAGCCGTAAATCGATCAGCGCCATGATGGACATCGCACCCGACTACGCCAACGTCGAGCAACCCGACGGCACACTCGAACAGGTCTTCCCCGATGACATCGCGGTCGGCACCGTGATCGTGGTCAAGCCCGGCGAGCGCGTGCCTATCGACGGCGTCATCGTCGAGGGCGAAACCCAGCTCGACACCGCCGCCCTTACCGGTGAGTCGGTCCCCCGCCCGGCCAAAACCGGAGACGATATCATCAGCGGCTGCATCAACATGACGGGGCTCATCCACGTGCGCACCACCAAGCCCTTTGGCGAGTCCACCGTCGCACGCGTCCTGGAGCTCGTGGAGAATGCCAGCGAAAAGAAGGCACGCGCCGAGAACTTCATCACGCGCTTTGCCCGCATCTACACGCCCGCCGTCACCGGCGCTGCCGCGGTGCTCGCGCTCGGCGGTGGCCTGGTCACCGGTGCCTGGTCCGACTGGATTCTGCGCGGCCTGACCTTCTTGGTCGTCAGCTGCCCGTGCGCGCTCGTGATCAGCGTCCCGCTGAGCTTCTTTGGCGGCATCGGCGGTGCATCTGCCTGCGGCATTCTGGTCAAGGGTTCCAACTATCTGGAAACACTTGCACAGACCAGCTATGTAGTATTTGATAAAACTGGTACAATGACACAGGGTGTTTTTGAAGTAAGCGGAGTTCATCATAATGAGATTTCAGATGAAAAACTGCTGGAATATGCAGCTCTTGCAGAATGTTCTTCTTCCCACCCGATCAGTAAGAGTCTTCAGAAAGCATATGGAAAACCAATTGACAGAAACAGAGTCACAGATATTGAGGAAATCAGCGGTAACGGTGTGACTGCAAAAGTGGATGGTATATCTGTAGCAGCAGGAAATGCGAAATTAATGAAACGTCTTGGAATTTCCTATCAGGAATGTCATCATGTGGGTACAGTAATTCATATGGCTGTAGATGGAAAATATGAAGGTCATATTCTTATTTCTGATATTCTGAAACCTCATGCAAAAGAAGCAATTGCAGAATTGAAGAAAGCAGGCATTAAGAAAACAGTTATGCTTACCGGCGATTCTAAAC
>USHT01000084.1 GCA_900554455.1 uncultured Collinsella sp. | reverse complement strand
AAAAGTATTTTGTGACCGTCCGCGATGATGATGCTAAGTAAGCCGGAAAGTGCCTCCCCGCCTTTGGTTTTGAATCTGGCTGGGGCTTCGAAGTCGCCGGTTTTAACGTACTGGAACTTTGGCATAGCCGTTCCTGTCTACCGTGCTTGCATCCATTTTACTGAGGCAGACGAACTCGAGGCCGCGACAAAGGCGTGAGTTGAGGGAAAGCGGGAGCGATAAAAGAAAGACCGCCTGAGGCTGCATTGCCTGGGCGGTCTTCTGATCTTGATTCAAGACTTTAGTCCGCTGGCCGCGCAGCGGCCAGCTTTAAACCACCCGCTACGCGGGTGGAGACAAACGGCTTTACAAAGCCACCCCTCCGACCGATATTGACGATTGTTCAGGCCGTCAAGAATTCGAGTCGAAGGGGTGGTCGCCATGGCCCAGAAGGCCTACAGCCTTTCCCACACGAAGTGGATGTGCAAGTACCACATCGTGTTCACGCCGAAGTATAGGCGCAAAGTGATCTACAACCAAATCAGGAGCGACATAGGGGAGATCCTCAGGAAGCTGTGCGAGTACAAGGGGATCGAGATAATCGAGGGGCACCTGATGCCCGACCACGTGCACGTGCTGCTGGCGATCCCGCCGAAGTACAGCGTCGCGAGCGTCATGGGCTACCTGAAGGGGAAGAGCTCGCTGATGATATTCGACAGGCACGCCAACCTCAAGTACAAGTTCGGCAACAGGAGGTTCTGGGCGGAGGGCTACTACGTGTCCACCGTCGGCCTGAACGAGGCGACGATCGCCAAGTACATCAGGGAGCAGGAGTCCCACGACATCGCGCTGGACAAGCTGAGCGTGAAGGAGTACGAGGACCCCTTCAAGAGGGGGTGATGCTGCCGGTTCGACCGGCGCGCCACGGGTCAAGATGCACTAGGCCTGGACGAAGTCCGGGCCCGCGCCTTTAGACGCGAGCCCGGGGCCCGTGGGTTATACCCTAAGAGCAAACCACCCTTTTTAAGGGTGGTTCTGATTGCGGAACTCGCGATGAACTTCATGCCCCGTCGTCCGGGAGGGCGCCTCTTTATTGATGGAAGGCCTGATAGGTCGATGGTTCCGTGCCCGGATGCGTCCAAAGTGGGACGGGCTTTCCGGATGGGCAGGCTTTCGGAAAATGCGTCCCAGAATCGACGCTTGAAATGGGGTGCAGTTTTCCGATGAGGCACTCGACGGAAAATACATCCCAGAAATGGCCTTTGAGCTGGGATAAGATTTCCGCGGCATCTCGAATTCTCAAAAATGAGACACGCCGTTGGCGAAAATGAGACACGTGATATCGGGCATCGGACGTATCATTTGCAAAAATGAGTCAACTCCACTCGAATAAAGCGAGGTCCCTCATGTACGTTCCACACCCCCGTATCCGTAGGCTGTCGAAAATCCCGCTTGTTGGGACGGCGGCGCTTGCTGCGTTGATCGCCACGAGCGCCGCCTGCTTCACGGCCACGCCCCAGGTTGCCCAGGCGGCAGACGCGCCCGCAATCACCGATATGACCGAGCAGGATTATCAAGCCCTGGGTCTGGGCACGAGCGAGGACATTCCGGCCGATACCGTTGGCCCCTATTCCACTGATACCCCCACGACGTTTGCCACGCGCAGCGAGGTCTATATGGCAGCTAACGGTAGCCATGGCAATCGCTACACTCTGCGCGACAAGCTCGAGAACGTCGAGCGCGGTGACATTGGCGGCAGCAGCAAACTCACCGATGGCTATGGAAGTGTGTGGGGCGCCGCAAAGTTCTGGCAAAACGTCAACAAATTCGATACGAACAGCGATCTCTACAAGCATAGCGACTACGGTGGCGGCACCTGGTCGTACCTAAGCAACAATGAGTCCTCAACAGTACTCGCCAACGACAACAACGGTTTCTCGGGCATTCACGCCACGAGTGTTGAGTTCTGCAGCGACGCCAGCACGGGCAAAAAGAGCCGCGTTGCCGAGCTCCGTGCCTACGGCGACAGTTCCTCCACGACGATTGACGGCAAGTCATACGCCGGAAAGGTTGAGCTGGTCCTCTACTCGTTTAGCAACGGGCGTACGCGCACTCTCGACACACACCTGCCGGTGACGGTCAACACTAATATGATGTACGAAGGCCGTTTTAAGTACCTGGATGCCGGTTACCTGCAAGAGCACGACGCCGTCTTTGATGTCGAGGCGGGCGATGTCGATGGCGACGGCGTCGACGAGCTTTTTGTCTACGCGGGCTGCTATGTCGACGAGAACGGCGTGCGCAAGGCTGTAGTCGACATGTATGACTTGGAGGGCGGCAACTGGAAGCAAAGCGTCGTCAAGATCGATGCCGGTAACGCTGCGGACTACACCACGCACAACAAGGGCGGGAACGACTCCTGGACGCAGCTTCAGTCAGCTCCTGTCGTTTCGCTAGCGGCCGGCGACCTCGATCGCGATTTTTGCGATGACCTCGCCATCGTGGTCTCGGCACCCTACGGCAAGAAGAATATTGATAAGTCGACGCATTGCGAGCTGTTTTCGTGGGATGCATCCAAGGGTGCGCTCGTCCATGTCGATGCTCTGGGCGACGCGGGCGCAATCTCCCTCTCCGCGAACGGCAAGACCATGGTCGCTGCGAATGCGACGTTCGGCACGTTTGCCGCCTACGATGAAGAAGGAAAGAAGACGGGTGAAACCGTCACGGGCCTTATTCTTGCGGGCTATGACTGGCAACGCAGCGCTTTTGATTACGGCGCTTCTGACGGCAGCAAGGGGCTGTACGGCGCGCTGTACCGCTACGCGTATTTTGACTCGGAGTCTGGCGAGTTCAAGCTTTCCGATTGCAAGGAATACAGAGACGGGCTCCTCGCCTCCTATGGGCTGATGCATGTGCCCAACAGCGCATGGAAGGATAGCGCTCAGGATAAGCGCTATCCGTGCACCTTGGCGCCTATTGCCCTTGCCACTGCCAACCTTGACGGCCTGTCCGAGCAGCTGGCGGTCGACGAGGTGCTCGTGGGCGGCGATGTGTTCCGCGACTTTGCCTGCAACACGGCACAGAGCGGGGCTCAGGGCTTGGGGTCCATGGTCGGAACCATGAGCATGAGCGGTCAGCAATACAACAGCAGCAACAAGCATGACCACAAGGGTATAGAGCAGATGTGGATCAGCGACGTCAAGGCGGGCAGCGTCTCGGGTTCGGACCGCTATAACGAGAGCTTTATCGCCGTGGTGGGCAAGCACCGCGACGAGGACCTGCGCAAGAACGATGACTACTATTGGATGACCGCCTCGCATTTTTCGCTCGACGAGAACGGAAAGGTGCGCCGCGGCGAGGAGCAGGTGATTAGCGAGAGCAACCGTCGCGGCACTACCTACGGCACATTTATCTCGCTCGCGCTGCCCGATGTCGACAACGACAGCGTCAAGATCACGTACAAGGACCGCTACAAGGTCTATACCAACCCGCGCGTGCTTGCCGTGCTGCAGGATGCGCCCTATGTTGAGGATCTGGAGCAGGCATACGGCTATCTGGTGTTGGGCGGCACGTCATACGGAGAGGAAAAGGGCACGGGGACATCCCAGGGCTATACCATTGGCGCCGAGTTGGGCGTTGCCGTCGAGGTGCAGACCGGTCCGCCCCTGGTGGCGATTAATGCTTCAGTCGATTTTGCCGCCGAGGGATGCTATGACTACCGGAGCGAGCGCACAGTGAGCGCCAGCGTAAGTTATGAGTCGCATGCCGGCGAAGGCGACAAGGCCGTGCTCTACACGATTCCGATGGTCTATTACGAGTACGAGATCGAAAATGAGGAAACTGGCGGCAAGGGCGTGATGGCGGCGCCCGTGTCGCTCGGCGCGCAGACCTCGGTCGTTAATGTCGAGGCCTATGACCGCGTTGCCAAGCAGCACAACATGACGCCGCTCAGCTACTTTTTGACCAACCGGTCGGGAGAACCCGACAGCTATTACACGGCGCTCAACGGTACGACTCCCGTGCAAGATTCCTTTGGTCTGGGCAAGCCCGGCGTGACGCGCGCTTACACGTACGATGGGTATAGCGGTGCTGTCGCGCAGTCGGGGGCGAGCACTACGCAGACCATCGAAGTCGAGGAGGGCGAGGAGCAGGAGTTTGAGTACGGCTTTACGCTGAACGGCAGCGTTGTCATGGGCGCGAAGCTTGCAAAGCACGAGTTATTTGGCGGCCTGTGCTTTGGTGCCAACGCCGGCTTTACTACGGGTAACTCCTCGAGTGAATCGACCGAATACGGTGGCACCGTCGACAACCTGCCCGAGGCCGCGAAGGATAAGTACGGCTTTGCGTGGCGCCTGGGCGTCAACGCGGTGGATGTCAACAAGTTCGAGGACGGCTCGGGCGACAAACTCGGCACCAAGGACACCGATCAGTTCTGGATCGTGGGCTATGACGTCAAGGATGTCGAGATGCCCGAGGCACCGGCCGTGACGGGCTTTACGGCAAACGCCGTTGATTCGACCAGTGTCGCGTTTAGCTGGGACGACGTGCTCGCAAACAGGGGTGGCTTTAGCTACGGCGTGGGTATGCTGCAGAGTAACGCGGCCGACGCCATCGTCAACAGCTGGAAGATCGCCGACAATACGCAGACCTCGCTCAAGTGGGATGGGCTGTTGCCGAATACGGAGTACCGATTCGCCATTGCCGCCGTTAAGAACGGATCTACGATTGAGACGGGTATTCGCTCGGCAATCATCACGGTCAAGACCATGCCCGATGGCATGACGATGACCGTGAGCGGACCTGCGGCGGATACAGCGGAGAGGTCGGCCCTCGAGTATGACTCTTCGGTCGAGTGCGCGGAGGGAGACAAGCTGACGCTCTCGGCGATTGGCCATGTGACGCAGCGCAATGCCGACGGAAGTGAAACGGAGCTGGCACCGTCGTATATCTGGTACCGCAAGGTTCGCGGCGAGACCGCGTTCCAGCTCGTGGGCGCCGACGGCAACCTCCAAGCCGGAACGGCCTCAACGCTCGAGATTGACCTGACCGCAGACGATGACGGCGCGCAGTACTACTGCCACGTGGGATACAACAACGTTGGCCTCGATACCGGTATCACGCTGGTGAACATCGCGCCCAAGGAGACAGCGCCCACAACGGTGAACGCCGCCCCGATCCGCATGCGCCTGTTCTCACAGGCAAGTACGGGTGCCAAGAAGTTCTTGGACCACACTCTGGTAAACACCGCTGGCCCCACCGATTCCGAAGGCTCAAAGGACCCCGAGACTCCGACAACTCCGGAGATGCCCGAGACCCCAACGAACCCGGACAAGCCAAAGTCAGATGAAGGAACCAAGACCGGCGTCAAGGCTACAACCTCAGCCAAGAACCTCGCAGGCACCGGCGACCAAACGTTCGCCATAGTTGCCACCGCAGCCGCAGCGGGAGCAACGCTCGTAGTGATAGCCCTCATCATGCTGATCAAACGTCGCAAGACCCACTAGCAGCCAGTCGAACAAATCGACAAACCAAAAGACCCGGGTAGCCAACCAACTTGGCTACCCGGGTCTTCTTTTTGCGCGGCTCAAGTTGCGGTGGGCTTCGGCATGCCGTCGAGCGGCGGGTAGGCAAGGCGCATGGAGCTTACCGAAAAAGGGGGTCGAAAATAAATGGTACTTGAAGCAGTTTAAATTTAATGTGGGGGGGGGGG
>USHT01000083.1 GCA_900554455.1 uncultured Collinsella sp. | reverse complement strand
TGGGCATGCGGTCACTCACAGCGGTTTTGGCGCTCGCCACCATCCTGGAAGGAGCACTCTCCTTCACCGGCAACCTCACGGCGATGGCAGTCCTCTCCTACAAATCGACCTCGTTGATCTCGTTTGCCCTCGCTGCCGCCTCCCTGCTCTTTGCGGCAACCCGACGCAGTGCGTCAGGCAATCCGCGGACTGCAGGCGTCATTGTCACCTTATCGACCGCCACGCTCGGTTTCTATGTGATGCAGTCGCTCACCAGTAGCCTGTGGCGTCCCGTCTTCAATACGTTGCTTGCAAACATACTGGTCAGCGAAAACAGCCCGGCAGCTATATGTATCATCACGGGTACCATCATTAGCATCGTCTTTGCTCTGGCGCTCCTCATCATCGATGCAGCTAGAAGCCTTATCGTTCGCAAGCTCAAACGGCAATAGACACGCTGCCGTCAGACGCCAAAGCCGCTATACCCGTGGCAGGTTCCTGCGTTTTATTCAAAGCTTGCCGACAAGGTGCGGTGAGCCTTTACAATAGGACAGTCCCAAGGACGTATTCGACAGCTTCCGCGCAGCGCTCGCCCGCCGCGCGTGAAAGGATATATTGCCCCATGCCTTCAACCCTTCCCGCTCCCATCGATAAGCTCGCCATCGTCGTCGTTACGTACAAGCGCCAGGAACTCCTGGCCAACTTGTTCGACTCTATGACCGAGCTCACGGCAACGCCCTGGCGCATCGTGATTGTCGATAACGAGAATTCGCGCGAGACCGAGGCCATGTGCACCGCATTCAACGAGCGCCTGGCCAACCTGTGGGGCATCGACACCGAGCAGCCCGACGCGCAGGGCGGCACCGACCGTGTCATCTACGCCCCGCAGCTCGAAAACGGCGGCGGTGCAGGCGGCTTCTCCGCTGGCACTAAATGCGCTTACGACCTGGGCGCCCAGTGGTTCTGGGTGATGGACGACGACGTGCTCGTCATCCCCGAAGGCATCGAGCGTCTTGCCAAGTGGACCGACCGCTACGATGTCATCCAGGGTTCGCGCCTGGACTTTGACGGCGGCGCTTTCTTTTGGCAGTACCAGCTCATCCTTTCGCTCGGCATCCCTAACCCCATCGCCAAGTGGGATCTGGGTCCCGAGGGCTACCGCGCCATGAACCAGCTGTGCTTTGAGGGCGGCATGTTCTCGCGCCGCGTGGTCAACAAGATTGGCCTGCCCGACGCACGCTTCTTTATCTACGGCGACGATGCCTGCTACGGCTACGTAGCCAGCCAGCACTTCCCCGCCGCCGTGGTCGCCGACGTGGTGCTCAAGCGCGCCCGCGCCGTCTCCAACTGGGATATCGCCGGTAAGCGCCAACTCAACTCCACGAGCGACACCAACCGCTATTACATCATGCGCAACCGAGGCTTCCTCGCTCGCTATATGCAGATCTACGGTGACTACCACCCCATGCTGTTCCGCCTGGGCAATGCCGCGACCTTCTGCAAGGAGTTCATTCGTCTGGCTGCCGTTGACAAGTGCTTTAAGACCGGCATTCCGGCGCTGCGCCGCGGCATGAAGGACGCCCGCAAGATCGTTAAGGATCCCAACTGGAAGCCCATGCCGCCCATGAAGGACACCGAGTAACGGAAGCTGGAAACACCTCGGCGCTTAAAGCCGCTGGCACACCGTAGCCACATGCTGCCCATCAAAACCGAACCCCCAGCGCATGCGACCCACGCCGGGGCGCGGTACACGGATTTCGTCGATGCTGTCGCGCTCTATGTCGAGTAGCGACTGCACGGCCAGCAATTCCAGGCCCAGCGCATCCACATCGGGATCATACATCAAGTTAATCGTTATCAGCGGGCGTTCATCGAGCATACCGATCGTATCGGCTATGTCAAACACGGCGCCCGTAGGAAAAACCTGGATGTCCCAGCGATCCGCGCCACACTTTCGCCTCGAAACAGGATTGGCATAGCCCGGCAATCCAAAGCAGAGTCCTTGCAAGAGTAGGTGATATGGCAGCGGTGTATCTGGGTCGGTCGCACCGATTCCCGCATCTCCCAAGATGCGGCTTAGCGCCCGCCTCACGGTGTCCTCGTTCCCATGGCACAGCCCGTCGCGGAACGCATCGACGTCTCGAATGTCTTCCGCAGCGCACTCAAACCACTCAACAATCACTAGACGCAAGGCCTGGCGAAGCTCGTTATTGGGCAATCGCAAAGCACGGAGGCGATCGACATGCTCTGGCTCCTCAGTCATATCCGTCGTAAGAAAACCGGACAGATATAGAGCTGTCCACATGCCATCGTCAGGCGAGACATCTGGCTCTGCAGTGCCCAAACAAAGCGGGACCTCAGCGCACCCATGGGCCTCGAGCAAATCAAACAAGACCGAAAGGCGGTCGAGATTCCACCCGGCAACTACCCTACTCAGACAATCCGCATACCCATACAGATCGGCGCGCACAGGCGCCGCGCAGCCTCGGTCCAGAAAACCGATCACACGCGCTGGACTCGAGTAATAGGCCCTACCAAATCGATATCCCTCGAGCCATTCACGCGCATCATCAAGGTATTCCTCGCGCCCAGCATGATTCAACAGAGCCTGGACCTCGGCATCCGAAAAGCCGAACCAACGGTCACACCACGTCGAAAGCGGCGTCGACAGACAATACGAGCAACTGCGCGAAGAAAGCGCCGCTTCGGCAGGACTGGGACGCTCCCCCATCAGACACGTCAGCCGCAACGAATCGCGCGCAGTGGCAATGGCGTCAAACAGCACACGGTCAAGTAGTTCTGCAGGATCGGCGTCGGAAGCGTCCCTCGCGCTCGCACGGCGAGACCACGCCGCGTCGTACCCATCAACGAGCAATACAACCTGCTCATCGCAGGCCATCTCCAGCAGCTCAATGAGCACGCCAAGCACCGAGGCGACCTCATCCTCGCTCGCCGCGCCACGCGCAACGCGTTCGATGTGACGCACCTTGTCTCGAGCTAAATCCGGAGCCTCCAAAAGCGCCAGCAGGCGGGCGCACTCGCCCGAAAGAGCATCGCGCACGACGCCGGCAATAGCGGCGCCACGCCTCGTAGCGCCAGAAAAGTCCAGCGATATCACCGGATAGCAAGCGTACTCATCCCGATAACGCCCGCCGTCTGCATCCCAAATCTGAGCATCGGCAAACAAACGCTGACCAGCGCGACCGACCGCTGGACGCTCCAGAAAAGCCCTGAGCATCGACAAGTTCATGCTCTTGCCAAAACCCTCGGGTCGACAGCACACCACAACGGACGCGTCGCAGTCCAACACATCGGCAATAAACATGGTCTTGTCAACCAGCATGTAGCAACCAAGGGCCTCCGCATAGTCGTGCATGCCAATGGGCAAAGCCGCATCGTCGGCACAGCCGATCAAACGCACGCCAAAGCCGGCAGCACAACCATTATCTGCCTGTTCAGACACCAAAACGTTCCCCCTAAATCGCAGCACGATGCCAATTGTAATGACCGCATCGCATGTACCGATGTCGCCGCGCGAACATATCGGGCAACGGTAGCAACAAGAGGTATGAGGGGGCATAACTAATCGTTGCACAACAAAACGGAGCCCGATGCATTCGCACCGGACCCCGTCCCGACTCTTTAGTTATCTAGCAACCAAGAGGCTACTCCTCCGAGCCGTCCTCCCCAGAAGCTTTCTTCTGCTGATCGAGCTTATGCTTACCACTTACGATAGACGTAGCGCCCAGTGTGGCCAAGCTCGCGCTGGCAAGGCTCGCCATCACAATCAAATCGCCCGTCTTGGGCATGTTGCCGCCCGAGGACTTGGTCGTTGTAGTCGTCGTGGTTGTAGTGGTCACCGTCTTGGAGTCATTTTGCTCTTGGGCCTGGTTGTCAGCACCGCTCTCGTGGTCTTCGGACTGTTTCTTTTCGCCCTCGGTCTTGCTCTCGTCCTTCTTCTGTTCGGACTTGTCGCCCTTCTCCTCAGAGCTAGAACCCTTATCGGATTCGGTCTTCTCGGAAGCCTTGTCCTTGGAGTCGCCCTTTGAGGCCTCGGTCTTTTCCGTGGAAACCTGATCAGACTTGCCCTTGTTCTGGGTCGAGCCGTCATTGACGCCAGCCATCAGCGAAGAGCCCAGCGTAGAACCAAGCTGCTCGGAGAAAGAAAGCTTCTTGTCCGGCGAAGCAACGGGAGCGTCCGGCGCTTTATTCGAGTCGTCCTTGGAAGCATCGGAATCAGGGGTTGCGTCAGAGCCGGAGCCGTTGTTAGAGCCGGTAGATGAGTTAGAGGTGTCAGCGCCGGTCGAACCAGAAGCGTCGCTGTCCGTATTGCCGGCAGAGCTTGAAGGCGAATCGCCCGCAGCAGAGCCGTTCAAATTGGAGCCGTTCGAGGTAGAGCCGTCGTTGATAGTGCCACCAACAGAGCCATCACCGTCAGCATCGGTCGAGGGCGCATCCATCCTATCATCATTGGCATCGTCACTCGAGTCGTCATTCGAATCAGGTGTCGGCGAGGGCGCCGGCGTAGGCTCGGGCTGCACGGGCGTCGCAGCGGCAGCCTCATCCTCGGCGATAAAAACCAAGCAGTCCTTCAGCTCATTCTTATAACGATTCTTCCAGCCCTCATGATACTGGGGCTGACTCGAAAACTTAGTGGCGACATTGTTGACCACACTATTGGAGAGCGCCGTCACAAACTCGCGGTCGGACATATCGTTGGAAAGATTCGCCCAGCGGAAAAAGTCCCTGCAGCCACCAGTGCCGCACATGTTGGTAATGCTCCACACCATGCCCTTGACGCAATCGGCGCGGCCCGAAATATCAATACCCAGGCCGCTCTTGAGCCACGCCTCGGTCACCGCATAGTACGAGTTGTACGCATACGCATCCTGCAGAGCCGAAAACTCAGCAGGATCGGTGTTATAAGCACCCTGGAAGGCCTCCTGCGCAATACGGCCCAACTCGGTGAGCTGGCCGTTCTCGTACATGGCATTGCTCGCGTTGGAAATCTCGCTGCCGCGATCAATCGCATCCTTGAGCATGCCGTACTTGGCAGAATCGTAGTTGTAAACCTGCTTCATAAACGGAATGAGCGACCAACGACGGTCGAACTGGTAATAGCCCAGCGCGTTGTAGCCGTCACCATACGAAAAGCCCTGGTTATAGTTGCCATGGCTCTCATATTTGGTGAAGTACTTCATCTCGGGAGTCACGTTGACAAACGAGACACCCTGAACCGACCTCAACACGCCCGAGAAGGACTGTTGGGTGTAAAGGCCCTTATCGATATCGGTGGCATCCGAGGCAACGCCCGGCGTGGGCTCCTCAGCAGCGGCGGGTGCCGGCGCGGAAACGGCGCCAAACGAAAGCGCCAGCGTCAGGCCCGCGACAATAGCAGAATGCTTGGGCTGCATAAGATCCTCCCTGCATTGGTGTAGTTAAAGTTCAGTTTGCAAAGATAAAAATAAGTATTGCAGCTCGCCCGTTGTTACACAACAAACCCTCGGTAAACGGCAACAACCCTCCGCGAAATCTTAAGGAATTAAACAAACTGGTCGTCGGGCGCCATCAGAAGCTCGCCGTATCGCTCCATCAGCCCGTCCCTCAACTGACAGAAAGCGGGGATATAGACGTTCAAGATGCGCTGAATCAAATCTTGAGCGAGCTTGTTGTCGTAGATATGGACGTTCGTATTGCGGTCTCTGAGCATGTCTAGCCAGGCCGCCTCATCAATAAAGTCGTAGAATCGGTACGACTCCTTCACGATGGC
>USHT01000082.1 GCA_900554455.1 uncultured Collinsella sp. | reverse complement strand
CGTGCACCGTCACGGCAGCTGCATCATCACCCAGCGCGAGATCCCCACGGATATCGCCACCTATGCCGAGGCGCTGCGTTCAGCCATGCGCGAGAGCCCCAACGTGATCCTCTTGGGCGAGATGCGCGACCCCGATACCATCAGCACTGCAGTTTCAGCAGCCGAGATGGTCCAGCTCGTGCTCTCGACGCTCCACACCACCAGCGCGGCCGATACCGTCGAGCGCATCCTGGACGCCTTCCCGCCCAGCCAGCAGCGCCAGATCCGCATACAGCTTTCGATGGTGCTGCAGGCAACGGTTGCGCAACGCCTGGTGCCCACCATCGACGGCGGCACCACGCCGGTGTTCGAGATCATGGTCATGAACACGGCCATCCGCAACCTCATCCGCGAGGAGAAGTCCTACCAGATCGATTCCGTCATCGCCGCAGGCGGCGCACATGGCATGCAGACCATGGACCAGGCCCTATTCAGCACCGTTAAGCAGGGTATCGTCGCCAAAGACGTCGCCCTGCAGCATGCAAACCACCAGGAAGCCCTCGCCCGCCGCTTCGAAGCCGAGGGTATGTAGAGACCCACATCGCAGGCAGGCAGCCCGCCCCAGCACGCTGGGGGCGGGCTTTTTCTTTAACGGGACACAAAAGGGCCGGGCGCAGTCCTTTCGAACTGTGCCCGGCCCCGATCTCGGCTTATATGCCCCGTGCCAAAAGCTCTCTTATGCCTCGTCCACGCCCTCGGGCACAGGCTCAGCAAGGTCCTCTGCGAATTCCGTCGTATCCTCGTCGTCGAGTGTCTTCTTGTCGCTCTCCATGCGGGCTACGGCGCAGATGCGGTCGTTGTCGTCGACGGTCATCATCTTGACGCCCTGGGTGGCGCGGCCAGTCTGGCTGATTTCGTCGGTCTTGACGCGAATGACCGTCGCGCCCTCCGTCACGATGAACAGCTCGTGCTGCGGGCCCACCGTCTTCATGGCCGCGAGGTTACCTTTACGCTCGGTCATTTGGATGGTGTAGACGCCCTGACCGCCGCGATTCTGCTCCGGGTAGTCCGCGACCGGCGTACGCTTGCCGTAGCCGCGCTCGGTGATGACGAACAGATCGCCGTTGCCGTTAGTGACTTCCATGCCCAGAACGCTCACGCCGTCCTTCATGCTAATGCCGCGAACGCCGCTGGTATCGCGGCCGGTGGCGCGCACCTGCTCCTCGGAGAACATAATCGCCTTGCCCGCGGTGGTAGCCAGGATAATCTTGTCGCCCTCGCGCACGCGGCGCACGTTCAACAGTGCGTCGTCGTCACGCAGGTTGATAGCGATCAGGCCGTCACGACGGCTGCGGTCATACGCACTCATCACGGTCTTCTTGACCATGCCGCTCTTGGTGGCAAACATCAGGTACTCGTCGGCCGGGAACTCGCGGCAGCTGATGACGCTCGCGATCTTCTCGCTGTCCTCAAAGGGCAGCAGGTTGACGATCGCGGTACCGCGCGCCTGGCGCGTACCCACCGGTAGCTCGTGCACCTTCAGGCGATAGACCTTGCCCTTGCTCGAGAAGAACAGCACGTACTCGTGCGTGGACGCGATGAACATCTCATCGATAACGTCGTCCTCTTTGAGGTTGACGCCCGACACGCCCTTGCCGCCGCGCTTCTGGGCACGGTAGGCAGCCACCGGGATACGTTTAACGTAGCCGGTGTGGGTGATGGTCACGACCATATCCTCGTCGGCGATGAGGTCCTCGACATCCAGGTCCTTCTCAACCTGGCTGATCTCGGTGCGGCGCTTATCGCCGAACTTCTTGGAGATCTCGCGCATCTCCTCCTTGATGACACCCAGGATCTTCTCCTCATGCGCCAGCAGGTCCTCGTAGTAGGCGATGGCGCGGCGCAGGCCGTCCAACTCTTCTTGGATCTTGTCACGCTCCAGGCCGGTCAGGCGGCGCAGCTTCATCTCGAGGATGGCCGTGGTCTGCTCGGGCGTAAAGCCAAAGCGCTCGATCAGGCGGCTGCTGGCCTCGGAGTCGGTCTGCGAGGAGCGGATGATGCTAATGACCTCGTCGATATGGTCAAGGGCCATCAGGTAGCCCTCAAGGATATGCGCGCGGGCCTGGGCCTTCTTAAGGTCGAAGCGGGTGCGGCGGGTGACGACGTCGACCTGGTGGTCGATGTAGTGCTGCAGCATCTCGCGCAGGCTCAGGCATTTGGGAACGCCGTTGACGAGCGCCAGGTTGTTGGCGCCAAAGGTCGTCTGCAGCGAGGTGTACTTATACAGGTTGTTGAGCACGACCTGAGGAATGACGCCCTTCTTGAGCTCGATGACCAGACGGATGCCCTTCTGGTTGGACTCATCGCGCATATCCGAGATGCCCTCGATGCGCTTATCGTTGACGAGCTGGGCGATCTTCTCCTGCAGGGTGCCCTTGTTGACCATGTAGGGAATCTCGGTAAAGACCAGGCGGCTGCGGCCGGTCTTGGTGGACTCCACATGTGCCTTGGCACGCACGGTAATGGAGCCGCGGCCGGTCTCGTAGCTCTGCTTAATGCCGGCGCTGCCCATGATGATGGCGCCGGTGGGGAAGTCCGGACCGGGCATGATCTGCATGAGCTCGTCGACGGTGGCGTCGGGGTTGTCGATCAGGTAGCAGGTGGCCTCGATCGCCTCGGTGAGGTTATGCGGGGCGATGTTGGTGGCCATGCCGACGGCGATGCCCTGGCTGCCGTTGACCAGCAGGTTGGGGAAGCGCGCGGGCAGCGCCACGGGCTCGGCGAGCGATTCGTCGTAGTTGGGCTGCCAGTCGACGGTATCCTTCTGCAAGTCACGCAACAGTTCCATGGCGGGCTTTGCCAGGCGGCTCTCGGTGTAACGCATGGCCGCCGCGCCGTCGCCGTCGATGTTGCCGAAGTTGCCGTGACCGTCGATGAGCGGCGTGCGCATGGAGAACCACTGCGCCAGGCGGACCATGGCCTCGTAGACCGCGGAGTCGCCATGCGGGTGGTACTTACCGATAACTTCGCCGACCGTCCAAGCTGACTTCTTGTGCGGGCGGTTGGGGTAGATGCCGCTCTCGTTCATCGCGTACAGGATGCGGCGGTGCACCGGCTTTAAGCCGTCGCGCACGTCCGGCAGGGCGCGCGCCGTGATAACCGACATCGAATACTCGATGAACGACTGCTTCATCTCGCGACCGAACTCCGAAATCTGGAGCTGGCCGCCGTTGATATCCTCGCCGGCCGAGGCGCCGCGATCGACTTCGCCAAAGCTCTCCTCGAGCTCAGCGTCGTCCTCTTCCTCATCATCATCATCGGCATCGGGGTTATAGGCGTCCGGGTCGCCATCCTCGCCCTGCTCAGCACGGGCAAGCAGGCGCTTCAGATCATCGGGCATGCCGGCATCGCCGGCCTCGCTCGTACCCTCGTTATTGTTGATATCGTCTGCCACGTTACCTCCTCTTAAGCGTCAAGGAAACGCGCGTCATGCGCATGTTTTTCAATGTACTCGCGGCGATAGCCGACCTCGGAACCCATCAGCTCGCGCACGGCGCGGTCCGCCACCACGGCGTCCTCGATCGACACACGCTGCAGGATGCGGGTCTTGGGGTCCATCGTCGTCGAGGCGAGCTGCTTGGGGTCCATCTCGCCCAGGCCCTTGTAGCGCTGGACGGTATAGCCCTTGCGCTTTTTGGTGATCTTGCCGTCCTTGGCCTTGCTGTCCTCGTCGTTATCGTCGGGGTTCAGGCCCAGGCTCTGGATGGTGTCGCGCAGGATCTCGTCTTCGGGCTGGCGGCCGTTGGGATACACGTAGTGAATCTTGTTGCGCACCTTAATGCCAAAGATGGGCGGGCAGGCGACATAGACGTAGCCGGCATCGATCAGCGGACGCATGTACTTGTAGAAGAACGTCAGCAGCAGGATGCGGATATGTGCACCGTCGACGTCTGCATCGGTCATGATGATGATCTTGTGGTAGCGCGCCTTGGTGATATCGAAGTCGCCGCCGTCGCCGGCACTCGTCGTGACGCCGCAGCCGATCGCGGTAATCAGCGACTGAATGGTGTCACTCGAGAACGCGCGATGGTCACCAACGCGTTCGACGTTCAAAATCTTGCCGCGCAGGGGCAGAATCGCCTGGATGTCTCGGCGACGGCCGTCCTTGGCCGAACCGCCTGCCGAGTCGCCCTCTACGATGAAGAGCTCGGTCAGCTCGGCATCGCGCACCGAGCAGTCAGCGAGCTTACCGGGCAGGGACGCCGTCTCGAGCAGGCTCTTGCGACGCGTCGCCTCGCGCGCCTTGCGGGCGGCGTTGCGGGCCCTGCAGGCTTGCTGGGCCTTCTTGACGATCTCGCGGGCGGGCTTAGGATGCTCCTCGAGGTAGTCGGCGAGACCGTCGGTCACGATCTTGAGCGTCAGCGCGCGCATATAGGAGCTGCCGAGCTTTGCCTTGGTCTGGCCCTCAAACTGCGGGTCGGGCAGCTTGACCGAGATAACGGCCGAAAGGCCCTCGCGCACATCGTCGCCGGTCAGGTTGGCGTCTTTTTCCTTGAGCAGGTTCTGCTTGCGCGCGTAATCGTTGATCACGCGGGTGAGCGCGGTGCGGAAGCCCTCAAGGTGCATGCCGCCTTCGGGGGTGTAGATGTCGTTGGCAAACGACATGACGTTCTCGCCGTAGCCGCTATTCCACTGCAGGGAAACCTCGACCTCGCCCATCTTGGTCACAGGCGCGTCCGGATCCGATTTGCCCTCGATGTAGATGGGCTCCTTAAAGGCCTCGGGGACGTCCTTGCCCTCGTTGAGGAACTTGACGAAGTCGATGATGCCGCCCTCGTAGCAAAACTCCTCCACGTGGGGAGTCGCTCCGCGCTCGTCGGTCAGCACGATTTTGAGGTTCTTATTGAGGAACGCCGTCTCCTGCAGACGGTTGTGCAGCGTATCGAAATCATAGATGCAGGTCTCGAAGATCTCGTCGTCGGGCCAGAAAGTGACGGTGGTGCCCGTCGAATCCGAGGTGCCCACGACTTCCATCTTCTTGACGGTCTTGCCGCGCGAGAACTCCATCTCGTAGGTGTTGCCATCGCGACGAACCTGAACGACCACGCGCTTGGACAGTGCGTTGACGACGGAGATGCCCACGCCGTGCAGGCCGCCCGAGACCTTATAGGCCGAGTTATCGAACTTACCGCCGGCGTGCAAGATCGTCATGACGACCTCGAGCGTCGGGATCTTTTTAACAGGGTGCTCGTCGACGGGGATGCCGCGCCCGTTGTCGACGACCGTGATGGAGTTGTCGGCGTGGACCGTCACCTGGATCTCGGTGCAGAAACCGGCCATGGCCTCGTCGACGGAGTTGTCAACGATCTCCCACACCAGGTGATGCAGACCGCTGGCGCTCGTCGAGCCGATATACATGCCCGGGCGCTTACGAACGGCCTCGAGACCTTCGAGAATCTTAATCTCGCCGCCATCGTAATCGTTTTCGTTTGCCACACGTCCTCCTTCAGCCAAGAAAATGTGTACAGCCTTACTAGTTTATCGTAAAAAAATACGTAATCTTATGCGGCGTTTGAAAGGGAAGCCAGCACGATAAAGTAAAAGTCTTACATTTAAACGTCTTCGTCAGGACATTTCTATGCGGAGTTCTTATTTCACAGGTTTATCATGAAGAATATTAGATACATTGACAAAAAAGATGTTGAAAACCTGATAGAAAGTAAAACGTCTGATGATGTTATTATTTTTCTTTCCGGCCCCACATCGCAAAAAACACCA
>USHT01000081.1 GCA_900554455.1 uncultured Collinsella sp. | reverse complement strand
TCAATGTGTTCGGCTGAGATCGGAAATCAACCTACTTGACCCTCACGGAAGCTGCAAACTCTTAGGCGAGCTCAGCGGTACCCAGCTCGGCATGCTTCTGCGGATCGACATAGAGGTGCTTGATGCGATCGGAGCCGACGATGGTGTGCGTGTAGAACATCAACGGGATGACCGGGCAGTCGGCAGCGACCATTGCGTCGGCCTCCTGCATCTTAGCGACGCGCTCCTCGTCGTCAACAATAGTACGAGCCTCGTCGACCTTGGCGTCGAACTCGGGGTTGTTGTAACCGGAACGGTTATCGCCACCGAGGGAGTCGGAGTGGAACAGCGGATACAGGAAGTTGTCCATGATCGGGTAGTCGGCAATCCAGCCCAGACGACCGAACTGATAGTCGAAGTTCTGATACTGCTCGAGCAGGGCAGACCACTCGGGCGTATCGGAAGTAGCGTTAACGCCCACCTTGGCAAGGTCACCGATGATGGACTCCATGATCTCCTTGTGGCCACCGTCCTGGTTGTAGGACAGCTGCACGTTAATGCCACGATCGCCGTTGGCGTCAGCGGGAGCAACCTTGTCGAGGTACTCGTTAGCCTTGTCGACGTCGTAGGCGCAGAACTCCCATGCGCCCTCCTTGTAGCCATCGATGCCCGGAGGAACAATGCCGTCGGCGGGGGTACGGGTACCCTTGAAGATAGTCTTGCAGATGGCCTCACGGTTGATGGCCAAGGAGATACCCCTACGCAGGTCGGCGTTGTTGAACGGCTCGGCCGTGTTGTTGCAGGTCAGGTAGTAGGTGGAAGGCTCGGAGCCGAGCAGCATGCGCTCGCCGTCGCCCATGGTGTAGCCGTCCTTGGACACGCCGCGATCCTTCTTAGCGGCATCGATCTGAGCAACGGGAACGTCGCAAACATCGAGGTTACCGGCCTGGAACTCCTTGTAAGCGGTCTCCATGTCCTTGATGACCTGGAAGTGGATGCCATCGATCTTGGCCTTGTCGCCATAGTAATCGTCGAACTTCTTGAGGTTGATCTCCTGACCATCCTCCCACTTGCCGTCCATCATGAACGGGCCGTTACCGACCGGCGCAAGATAGAAGCTCTTGGCATCGGACTCGGCGCACTCGGGAACCGGGGCCAGAGCCGGGTGAGAGGCGACGAAGGGGAAGTCGGCGTAAGCGGAAGACAGCTTGACGACGAGGGTCTCATCGTCGGGGCAGGTAACACCGCTGAGCTCAGTAGCGTTACCGGCAAGCAGATCGTCATAGCCCTCGACCATGGAAAGGTGATAGGAGACCTCGGACGGGCCATACTCGGTAGCGATGGCCGACTTGGTGTTGACCAGACGCTCCCAACCGAGCTTGAAGGACTTGGAGGTAACGTCGTCACCGTTGTGGAACTTGGCCTTCTTGATCTTGAAGGTAAACTCGGTGGCGTCGTCGTTGGCCTCGAAGGACTCGCAAGCCAGCGGAACGATCTCGCCCTTCTCGGCGTCATAAGAGGTCAGAGCGTCAAAGAGCTGGTACTCGACCTGAGTGCCCTGGTCCTCCTGGACATTGTAGGGGTCGATGCAGACCGGGTTGTTGATGTAGAAGTTCAGCGTCGAACCGGACTCAGAACCGGAAGTGTCGCCGCCCTTCTTGCCGCATGCGGCAAGAAAAGCCATGGAGCTCGCAGCGAGGGTGCCGCCAACAAAGGCGCGACGACCCATAACGGGCTGGTGGAACATAGAATCAGCCATGCCATCCTCCTTATGAGATAGGACAAAGAAATGTTCAGTCGGACATATGTCGAGACAATCCGATCCGAACCATCAAAACGCCGCCCGCTGCTATGGCTGGTTACGCACAACGGACCAACGTTTTGCAATACAGTAGCGCATTTTATGCACGATTTGGGGCTAATTCCGGTTAACGGTCGAGAATTTCTTTAGTTGGACGCAGTATGTGGTGATATTTTTGACTCTGTTACGAATATGTAAACAAAAAAGGGTCCCACACTTGCGGAACCCTTTACAAGTACTTATGCGGCTCGTGATTAGTAGCCCACGATGCCCTGCGGGAAGAAGAACATGCACAGCACGACGCACACGGCAAACACGACAGCCATGATGACGGTCAGGCGGTCGAGGTTCTGCTCCATAACGCCTGTGGCAGAGCTGGAGTTATACAGCGAGCTAGCGATCATATCCGAAACGCCGGTACCCTTACCGGAATGCATCAGGACGAGAATCGTCAGCGCCACGGCAGAAACAGCCCAAACGACAAACAGAAGAATCTGGAACGGACCCATAGATAAGCTCCTTAATAGAACAATTCAAACTCCAGTACTGTACCACAATCCCCCGCTCTCCCCTACCTGCCACTCGGGGACGGGGTAGAAATGGCAGAAATACCAAAAAGGGGTTGCCCAAATATGGGCAACCCCCTGCAAGAAAACGCTTGGAGTTTTCTCTTAGGCCTCGGTGGCGAGCACGCGACCCGTCATCTCGGCGGAAGGCTCAATACCAGCCATGGTGAGCATGGTCGGAGCGATGTCGGAAAGACGGCCGTCCTCGATACCGGTGAGCTTGGCCTTCTCATCAACGATGATGAACGGCACGCGGTTGGTGGTGTGAGCCGTAAACGGATGCTTGGAACCGTCGGAAGCAACGTCAAACATGTGATCGGCGTTGCCGTGGTCGGCGGTAATCAGCGCAAAGCCGCCCTTGGCGAGAATCGCCGGGACAACCTTGGACAGGGCATCGTCAACAGCCTCGACGGCCTTAACGGCGGCGTCGAAGACACCGGTGTGACCAACCATGTCGCAGTTCGCGAAGTTCACGATGTAGAAATCAGCGCGATCCTCGTTGATGGCGGCGACAAGCTTCTCGGTCACCTCGGGAGCGCTCATCTCGGGCTGCAGATCGTAGGTAGCGACCTTGGGGGAAGCGACGAGCACGCGCTCCTCGCCCTCCTTGGGCTCCTCGATGCCGCCGTTGAGGAAGAACGTCACGTGGGCGTACTTCTCGGTCTCGGCGGTGTGCAGCTGCTTCAGGCCATTGGCGGCGATAACGTCGGCCAGGACGTTCTCGGGGAACGTCTTGGGGAAGGCGACCTCGACGTCAAACGTCGGATCGTACTCGGTCATCGTCACAAAGTGAGAAAGCTTGATCTGCTCGCGCTCAAAGCCGTCGAACTCCTTGTCCGTGAACACGCGGGTCATCTGACGAGCGCGGTCGGGACGGAAGTTGAAGAAGATGGCCGCGTCGCCCTCGTGGATGCCCTCATTGTGGGCAGCGAAGGGCTCGACGAACTCGTCGCCGCGCGGATCCTTCTCGTAGTAGGCCTTGATACCGGCAACGGGGTCGGTATCGGCATCGGACGCGTTGACCATGACGTCGTAGGCGCGCTGGATGCGCTCCCAACGATTATCGCGGTCCATGGCCCAATAACGGCCCGAGACGGTGGCAACGCGTGCGTCGCAACCGGTCTCCTCGGAGATCTTAGCCAGGAAGGCGCAGAACTCACTCATGTAACCGGCACCGGACTGCGGGTCAACGTCGCGGCCGTCCATAAAGGCGTGTACACGAACGGTCTTAACGCCATGCTGGGCAGCCATCTTGACCAGAGCCTCAACGTGGTTCATATGAGAATGGACACCGCCAGGGCTCATAAGGCCCATGAGGTGGAGGGTCTTGCCGTCAGCCTTGACGTCGTCCATAGCCTTGACAAAAACCTCGTTCTTGGCGATGGAGCCGTTCTTGATGGCGTTGTTGATGCGCGAAAGCTCCTGGAACACGATGCGTCCGGCACCGATGTTGAGGTGACCCACCTCGGAGTTACCCATCTGGCCATCGGGAAGACCCACGTCCTCGCCCGAAGCGCCAAGCGTGGTGTGGGGATACTTCTCGTACAGGCTATCAAGGAAGGGCGTCTTGGCAGCGGCGACGGCGTTCTCGCCATCGGCCGGAGCAAGGCCGCAACCATCCATGATGATCAGGAGTGCAGGAAGATGACGCTGTGCCATATGTCCTACTCGCCTGCCTTGACGACCATAGAGGCGAAGTCGGCAGCCTTGAGCGAAGCGCCGCCCACGAGGGCGCCGTCAACGTCGGGCTTGGCGACGAGCTCGGCAATGTTGCCGGGCTTGGCGGAACCGCCGTACAGGACGCGGATGCCGTTGGCGAGCTCCTCGCCGAACATCTCCTTGAGGGTCTCACGAATAGCACCGCAGACCTCCTGAGCGTCCTCGGCGGTAGCGGTCTTGCCGGTGCCGATGGCCCAGATGGGCTCGTAGGCGACGACGACCTGCTTGGGGCAGGTGATCTCAAGGCCAGCAAGGCCTGCCTTGACCTGGTTCACAACGTGCTCGACATAGGTGCCAGCCTCGCGGACCTCGAGGGACTCGCCGCAGCAGAAGACGGGAACAAGACCGGCGGCAACGAGAGCCTTGACCTTTTTGTTCTGGTCCTCGTCAGTCTCGTGGAAGTAGTCGCGACGCTCGGAGTGACCGATGATGCAGTAGGTGCAGCCAGCGGACTTGAGCATGTCGCAAGAGGACTCACCGGTGAAGGCACCCTTGGCCTCCCAGTACACGTTCTGTGCACCGAGGGCGATGGGGGCAGCCTGAATGCGGGCATGAACCGTGGTGATGTCGATGGTCGGAGGGCAGACGAGCACCTCGACGCCAGCCGGAACCTCGGGCAGAGCCTGGGCCAGCTCGTCGGCGAGCTTGGCAGCCTCGGCTTCATCTCTTCGATCAGTGCCTTTGCCTCGCTCGGCGTCTTGTTCATCTTCCAGTTACCAGCGATAAGAAGGGTGCGATTAGGCATCGAGAAGCGCCTCCACTCCGGGCAGGGCCTTACCCTCGACGAGCTCCATGGAAGCGCCACCACCGGTGGAGATCCAGCTCATCTTGTCGGCCAGGTTGAACTTGTTGACAGCTGCGACGGAGTCGCCACCGCCGATAATCGAGGTGCAGTCGGCCTCGGCGACAGCCTCGGCGATAGCCTGGGTGCCGTGAGCAAAGTTGTCGAACTCGAAGACGCCCATGGGGCCATTCCAGAACACGGTCTTGGCGCCCTTGACGGCCTCGGCGTAGAGCTCCTCGGTCTTGGGGCCGATATCCATGCCCTCACGGTCGTCGGGGATAGCGTCGGAAGCGACAACCTCGGGGACAGCGTCCTCGCCAAAGTGATCGGCAACGCGGTTGTCGATGGGGAGCAGAATCTTGACGCCCTTCTCCTCGGCCTTCTTGAGCATCTCGCCGGCGCGCTCGACCCAGTCCTCTTCCTTGAGGGACTGACCAACGGACAGGCCCTGAGCCAGGAAGAAGGTGTAGGCCATGCCGCCACCGATAATCAGGGTGTCAGCGGAGTCGATGAGGTGATCGAGAACGCCGATCTTGGAGGAAACCTTGGAACCGCCGACGATAGCGACGAAGGGGCGCTCGGGCTCGGCAAAGATGCCGGTCAGCGTGTCGACCTCCTTCTCGAGCAGGAAGCCAGCGACGGCAGGCAGGTAAGCGGCGGGGCCCACGACGGAACCCTGGGCGCGGTGAGCGGTGCCGAAGGCATCGAGAACGAAGACGTCACCATAGGAAGCGAGCTTCTTGGCGATCTCGGGATCGTTCTTCTTCTCACGCTTATCGAAGCGGACGTTCTCGAGAACGAGAACCTTGCCCGGCTCGACGGCAGCGACAGCCTCGGCAGCCTTCTCGCCGTAAGTGTCGGCGACAAAGGCAACGTCGAGACCAGAGAGCTCGGCGAGCTTCTTGGCGACGGGCTCGAGGGACAGCTCGGGCTGGAAGCCGGTGCC
>USHT01000080.1 GCA_900554455.1 uncultured Collinsella sp. | reverse complement strand
GGAGAGCATCGTCGCCAAGGATGGCAATGGGTCCGGCTCGACTGTCGCTTCGGGCAAGGCCGGGTCCAAGGATTCCAAATCTTCTGATGATACGAATGACGGGTCTAGGGGTTCTGACAAATCTGACTCCAAGAAAGATTCCGAGTCTTCGGACAAGGAATCGGACAAGAACTCGGATAGCAAGAAGTCCGGCGAAAAAGGAGCAGGAAATAAAAAGACTGACAACAGTCAGTCGGCTTCTCAGAATTCGGCAACGTCCGGTGGGCCTTCTGCCGTTCCTGATAACAGTAATGCCCCCTCGGGCAACCAGAGCGTCTCTCAGGAGTCTAGCTACGTTACCGTGACTGTCTCGGTTACTTCGAGCGCTGTGGGCAATCCTGTGTCCGCTGGTGGTACCTACACCTTTAATGAGGGAGCAACTGCCTACGACGCTCTCTGCGCGCTGGGTATTTCTATAAATGCGCGTGGCTCGTCGTTTGGCACTTATGTTGCCGCCATCGGTGGCCTGGCCGAGAAGGATGAAAACTATGGAAGCGGTAGCGGCTGGTGTTATTCCGTCAACGGCACAACGCCCATGACAGCCTGCAGCAACTACGTTCTCTCAAACGGCGACAACGTGGTCTGGTATTACGTGACAGGCTAGGGGCCTCGACATATCGCATCAAACGGGCGGTTCGGACAAACATCCGAGACGCCCGTTTTTATACGAATGGGACGTCATTTCCCAATCGAGGCTCAACCGGAAATTGCATCCCGCCCTGTAGGCGAATTCCGGGACGCAGCTTCCCGTTGGGGCGGGTTTCGGAAAGCGTGTTCCGCTCTGAGGGCTCATTCCGGGATAGACTTTCCGAAGCAGCGCCCATTGGGAAGCTGCGGACCGTATTGGGCATCGATTTTGGGATGCGCTTTCCGCTAGAGCCACGTTGCGGAAGCTGTGTCCCGTTCTGAGGCTGCAATCTGGGACGCGCTTTCCGCGGGGCGACCATGGGGAAACTACTACCCATTCCGACGCTGCGGCCCGCCTTGTGCGCTTTCCTCGGCAGGCTCTGCAAACAAAAAACCGGTTGGAACGAGAATTCCAACCGGTTATACCTTCAAGCAAATGTCGAACAAACTACGACTGCGCGCCCTCGAGGAAAAAGCGACGGCTAAAGTAGTTGTACCAGGTGACCAAGAACGTGGCGATTGCCTTCATGGCCTGGTAGCCGATGCTCAAAAACGTGACGCCCACAAACATGTACAGGTCGTTGAGACCCAGACCAATCACCGACAGGATGGTGAAGATCGTGAACTCGCGCTTGCGGCTCATGCCCTCGCGATGGTCGAACACGTACTTCATGCTGAGCCAGTAGTTAACCACGACGGACGTGGTAAACGAGACCGTCGTGCTCATCAAAAAGTCGAGGTGGAACAGCTCGACGAGCGCAATAAGCATGCCCCAGTCGATGCCAAAGGAGATAAGACCTACGACAGCGAACTTGAGGAACTGCTTGGTATGAGGTTGTGCCAGTGCCTTGCGCACGTAATCACATCCAATGCGTTGATGAATCGAGCAGAGGATACTTTAGAGCTTTTGCAAGGGAAACGTAAGGTCTTTGCCAAGAACTATACGAACTCGCCAAATTTTCAAGTGCTAATCCGCCAACGTTGAAAATTTGCCCGTAAACGAGCGGCGCCCACGGACGATACTGCGCTGAGTGCGCGTCGTCCGTGGGCGCCGTAGTGCAACGAGGAGGCCGAGTTACTTGGTCTCGTCGCCCTCCAGGAAGATCTTTCGGGTCACAAAGTTGTAGACCATGACAAGCGCGGTGGCGCAGATCTTGGCGATATTGGCCTCGAGCCCCAGACCGGCGTTGAGTGTCAGCACGATACCGTCGTTGAGTGCCAGGCCGATCACGGACAGCACGACAAAGATAATGAACTCGCGGCGGCGGCTCATGCCCTCCTTGTGTGCAAACACATACTTCATGCTCGCGACGTAGTTAAAGATGAGCGAGACGATAAAGCCGCTGGTGTTGGCGATAAGGATGTTGAGGCCCAGACCGTAGTGGAGCAGATTCATAATGCCAAAGTCGATAACCGTGGCAATGACACCGACGACGCCAAATTTCATGATCTGTGCAAGGAGCTTTTGCATGGTACCTGCCTTAAGCTGGCGCCGAAGCGCCGCGGGGATGACAAACTCAGCAAGTTTAGCCAATCCCCACGGGTGGTGCTAGGCGCGCTCCTCGATAGCACCGTTTCTATATGCATCGAGCAGCTGGCGCAGGTCCTGGATCTGGCTGCGGATCTTGGCACCGGAATCGGTGTCGCTCACCATGCGGCGACGGTCGGCCTCGTCAAAGCGGTTGGTCTCGCTTTCGATATCGACGTTGCGGGTGAGTGCCTCGGCAACCGTCGTAAAGGCCCGGTGCGACTTGAGGCGGCAGCCGCGCGAGCTCGAGATGAGCGTATAGCCGGCGATACCCGTCTTGGGATGGTAAGCGCGGCAGAAGCCGCCATCGATGACCAGCAGCTTGCCCTCGGCGCGGATGGGCTGCTCGCCCTTGGTGGTTTTAACGGGCGTGTGGCCGTTGATGATGTGGCCGGTCGGTGAGCATGCCATGGGCGCGACGCCAAACTCGCGCATGATGTCGTCGCAGACCGAGGGCGACTTGGTAAGCGTAAAGTACGGGTCCATCGGCTCGACCCAGGTGCTCTTATCGGCGATATAGGCGCGCTCAAAGGTACGCACCAGGCGTCCGCTGGCGGGTGAATTGAAGCCAATCCACAGGTACCACATCCAGTCGAGGGCATCGCGGTCGCCCACGCGCCACGCGCGGCGGGCGATGTGGTCGCAAAAATCGAGATAATCGCGGCCAGCGTGCCAGGTGCCCAGGCAGTTCATGCTGCTAAAGGTGCCGTCTTCGTTGAGCGGAACGCAGCCGTGGAAGAGCAGGTTGCCGTTGGCGACCTTGTACATCGAGCCGTGGGTGTAGAGGAAATCGATATGGCGATGCAGGTGATCGGCGGTGACAAACTCGGACACGAGCTTGTCGATGATGTGCTGCTCCTGAGACGTGAGCGTGTAGGGGTCCGCCGGGTCGACGGTGGGGAAGTCGTTGGTCGTGAGCGGCCACACGCTGCCGTCGGCGAGCGTGACCGTGCCGGTGTCGTGGTCGATCTTGTCGAGTAACAGGCGGTCGGTCATATCGAACTCGGGGTGGCGCTGGATAATCTGGCCCTCGAGCTTAAAGAGCAGCACGTTGATGGCCTTGATCAGCGGGGTGATGGACTCACCGGCGGTGTAGGTGGCATCGGCAAAGGCGACAAGCTCACGCAGCGAGATGCCGTAGTCGTTCTCCAGGATCTCGTAGTTGTCGTAGCGTAGGTTGTTGCGCAACACCGTGGCGATGCAGGCGGGCTCACCGGCCGCAGCGCCCATCCAGGTTGTTGTAGGCCAGGGTGGTGCGCAGCACGGTGGCGATGCACAGCGGGCTGCCCGCCGCCGCGCCCATCCACACCACGTCGTGGTTGCCCCACTGGATATCGAGCGAATGGTAGGTGAGCAGGCGGTCCATAATCTTGGCCGCGCCGCCGCCTCGGTCGAAGATGTCGCCCACCAGGTGCAAGTGGTCGACGGCCAGGCGCTTGATGAGCGAGGCGAGCGACTCGATAAAGTCGTCGGCGCTGGCGGTCTCTAGGATGGACTCCACGATGCGCTCGTGATAGCGCACGCGATAGTTGTTCTCGTCCGGGTGCGTGTGCAACAACTCGTCGATGATGTAGGCGTAGTCGCGCGGGATGGCCTTACGCACCTTGGAGCGCGTGTAGCGGCTTGAAAGTGAGCGAGCGACCATGATGAGCTGGTCAAGCATCGTCTTGTACCAGGTGGGCGAGTCCTCGCGCTGGCTGCGGACCAGCTCGATCTTCTCGCGCGGGTAGTAGATGAGCGTACACAGCTCGCCCTTTTCGTCAAAGGAGAGCGTGTCGCCAAAGATCTCGTCGACATGTTCGCGCACGACGCCCGAGCAGTTGTTGAGGATGTGCATAAAGGCTTCGTACTCACCATGCACGTCGCTCATAAAATGCTCGGTGCCCTTGGGTAGGTTGAGGATGGCCGAGAGGTTGATAATTTCGGTAAATGCGGATTGTTCGGTGGGGAACTGTCTCGACAGCAGGCGCAGATACTTGAAGTCTTGCGGGTTGCGATCGAATGCGACCATGAAACACCTTCCGATGGGGCTGGTAAAACTGATAAACAGCGTCAAACGTTTACCAGTATGCGCCGCTTTTGTTTCGATTTTGCGCTAGCGGCTGAATTGTCGGCTGAACGGTTTGGTAAATCGATTTAGTGAAGGTAGATGTGTTGGTCGGGTGGAGACGACAGAGGGTGTTTTCTCAGATATTTATGCGTCGGGTCGGTGGAGACGATGGTGGTAAAGATGTTCACTATTTTTGGTTCGATTTGGTAAATAGTGGACATATGTACCGCATGTAGGCTCACTGTGCGATAATTTGCGCAGCAATGAGTAAGGAGCCTCATATGAGTGATTTTGTCCTGACCTGTGAATTTGCCGCCGACCGAACTCGGGAGTTCTTTGAATCGCGCAATATCCCTGTCGTGTGTTTTCATTACGAGATCGACGATGTTGTCTATACGGACGATCTGTATCAGTCGATTACGCCGGACGAGTTTTTTGCCCAGATTGCCGCGGGCGCCATGCCCAAGACGTCTCAGGTGAGCGTGGGCGAGTACGAGGAGTTTTGGGAGCCGTTTGTTGCCGAGGGTAAAGACGTGCTGCACCTGACGTTGTCGTCGGGTATTTCGGGCACGTATGGATCGGCCTGCGTCGCGGCGCAGATGCTTGCGGATCGCTATCCCGAGGGCGGCAAGGTGCGCGTCATCGATTCGCTGGGGGCGTCTTCGGGCTTTGGTCTGTTGCTGGAATATGCCGCCGACGTGCGCGATAGCGGGGCTTCACTCGACGAGACGGCCGCTTGGATTGAGGAGCATAAACTCAACCTGCACCACTGGTTCTTCTCGACCGATCTTTCGAGCTACCTACGAGGCGGTCGCATTTCGGCTGCGAGCGCGATCATCGGCACGGCGCTTAAGATTTGCCCGCTTATGACGGTCGATTGCGAAGGTAAGCTGTCGCCACGTGAGAAGATTCGCACTAAGAAGCGAGCGATTTCCGAGATGGCTAAGACCATGATGGCACACGTGCAGGGCGGTACGGATTATTCGGGTAAGTGCATCATGTCGCACTCGGCGTGCCGCGAGGATGCCGAGGCAGTTGCGGCGCTGATTGAGGAACGGGTTCCGCAGCTTAAAGGCAAGATTGAGATCAATGACATCGGTACTCTGATTGGCTCGCATACCGGACCTGGTACGGTGGCGCTCTTCTTTATGGGCGACAAGCGCGTGGATTAATTTGCCCCATCACGTCGCTGCATGATTGCTCAAACGAAAACGGCCCGCCTCACGTTTGTGGGGCGGGCCAAGATGTTTTGCTAGCGTTTCTTTCCGCGGAAGAAAAAGCCGTGCAGTGACGGCTTGAGGCCGCGGTTGGCGCGATGCTCCTCGACGCGCTCGTGGATCGAAGCGACGCGCTCGATGACTTCGTCGGGAATCGGCACATCGGGATTCATGTTCTCGACTTGGCTGACCTCGGCGGCGGCGACCTGGTCGATAATGGGCACGTCGTCGCGCGAGATGACAGGTGTGGCGTCTTCCTTCATCTTGCGATAACGCTGCATCATGTCGGTCTGTAGCTGCTGGGCCGAAGGCGGCGTCCAGATGATGGCGTTGGCGCCGGCGGCGATGGTCTCGCGAATGCTCTCGGGCGTTTTGCCGCCCGGTGCGATGAGCGGCAGGTTGGGAT
>USHT01000079.1 GCA_900554455.1 uncultured Collinsella sp. | reverse complement strand
CTGAAACGCCTCCAGCGCCTTCCCACGGTGGGAGATGGCGTTTTTCTCCTCCGCCGTCAGCTGGGCGAAGGTCTTGCGCAGGGACGGCACCAGAAACACCGGATCGTAGCCGAAGCCGCCGTCGCCCATGGGGGCAAAGGCGATGGCGCCGTGACAGTCGCCCTCCGCCGTCAGTACGTCCCCGTTGGGGAAGGCGCAGACGATGGCGGTGTGGAAATAGGCGCTGCGATCCGTGGCGCCCCGCAGATTTTGCAGCAGCAGACGATAGCGTGCCGCGTCATCGTCCAATCCGCCGTAGCGGGCGGAGTAGACGCCGGGCGCGCCGTTGAGCCAGTTGACGCACAGGCCGGAGTCATCGGCAATGGCGGGCAGACCGCTGGCGGCCATAATGGCCTTGGCCTTCAGCGCCGCGTTCTCCGCAAACGTCTCCCCCGTCTCCTCCACGTCCACGTTGATACCCAGCTCGGCGGGCATCACCACCTCGATGCCCAGCTCGGCCAGTACGGCCTGCATCTCGGTCAATTTCCCCTTGTTATGGGAGGCAAGTACAAATTTCATCACAGAATCTCCCCCAGCAGCTCTTTCTGTTTCCGGATCAGCTCCCGGTTGCCCTTGGCGCACAAGCGCACCAGCTCCTGTTGCTCCTGGGGCGTGAAAGCCCGGCCCTCGCCGGTGCCCTGGAGCTCGATCATCTCACCGGTGTCGGTGGCGACGAGGTTCATGTCGACCTCGGCATGGCTGTCCTCGGAATAATCCAAGTCGAGCAGAGTGTTGCCGTCGACAACGCCCATGGAGATGGCAGCCACCTGGCCGATAAGCGGGATGCGCTCGATCTTGCCCGCCTCGACCCACATGGCGAGGGCGTCGTGCAGCGCCACCCAGGCGCCGGTGATGCTCGCTGTACGCGTGCCGCCATCGGCCTGAATCACATCGCAGTCGACGGTGACGGTGTACTCGCCGAGCGCCTTCATGTTGACGACGGTACGCAGGCTGCGGCCAATGAGGCGCTCGATCTCCATGGAGCGGCCCTTGCGGTTGGCGTGCTCGCGCTTGCAGCGCTTGCCGGTCGACGCCGGCAGCATGGCGTATTCCGCGGTCACCCAGCCGGCCTTAGCTCCCTTTCGCCAGCCCGGCACGCCCTCCTCGATAGTGGCGGCGCACAGCACGCGCGTGTCACCGAACTCGGCCAGACACGAGCCGTGAGCGTGCTTCATGACGCCACGGGTGAGCTTAACGGGGCGCAACTCGTTGGCGGCGCGACCGTTGGCGCGGTTGACCTGCATGTACTCCATAGAAATTTCCTTTCGGCAAAAGATGTGGCGAAGGCTCTGGCAGCTGCCTTACATCTATTTCAGCTCATCGATATCGATATGTTCGATGCTCTTGAGCGGCTGACCAAAGATAAAGCTGCCCGCCACCGCAAACTCGGCAATGTTATCGGCCGTCGTGGCAAAACGATGCTGCGGCTCGGCGGCGTCGCCCGCCAGCTGCTCGCGGCGCGTGAGGATATCGGTCAGCTCGCGCGTGGTCTCCTCGGCGGAACTCACGACGCGCACCCCAGGCCCCAGCGCATGGCGGATAGGTCCCACCAACAGCGGAAAATGCGTACAGCCGAGCACCACGGTATCGATGCCGTGGTCGCGCAGCGGCTCAACCGTGGCACCCACCAGCGCACGCACGGCAGGCGTATCGAAGATGTCCTCGTTCTCAAGCCACTGTTCCTGCAGATGTGCACCCGAGGCGAGCTCGTGTTCGACAACCTCGACAAAGCTCGAGGCTGGACAGCCGTATACATCGACGCCGGCATCTAGATCCTGAATGGCGCGCGTGTAGGCGCCCGAGCGAATGGTGAGGTTGGTGGCGAGCACGCCCACGCGACGCGTACGCGTGCTGTTGATTGCCGCACGGGCACCCGGCGCGATCACGCCGATCACGGGAACGTCGAGCACCTGCTGGGCCAGACGCAAGGCCGCAGCGGTCGCCGTGTTGCAGGCGATGACCATGATCTTGACGTCGTGCTTCGACAGCCAACGGCCCGCCTGCAACGCAAACGAGCGCACCTCATCCTCGGTGCGGGTGCCGTAGGGGCAGCGCTTGGTGTCGCCAAAGTAGTAGACGGACTCGTGCGGCAGCGCCGTCGCAATCGCGCGCGCAACCGTCAGACCGCCCAAACCAGAATCGAACACGCCAATCGGGCGCGTGTCGCCTGCCGGATTCTCGATATCGGACATTACCTCACCAGTCTCTCTCGAAAAGACATGTCCAAGTGCGGCGACGCCGCGCTACGAACGCGCCGCGACCAGCAGCTCTGCCGTCGCCGCCCAACCGTCGACAATTTTGCCGCGCGTAACGAAAGCGTTCTCGCAAGCAGCCAGGAACTCGGGCGCGCCGGCGCTCGTCAGGCCATTCTCGACCAGGCAGAACGTGCCCACGTGATCGGCCATGTAGAAGTCGGACTCGGAATCGCCGAGCGCGAGCGTCTCCTCGCGCTCGATCCCCAGGTGCTCGCAGAAGCGCGCGATGGCAACGCCCTTGTTGAGACCCGCGGGGTTGATGTTGAATGCGCGACCGTCCTCGACGCGATCGAGCTCGAGCGTCGTCGGCTTGGACAGGTGAGTCAGATGGCCGTTGCAAGCCCAGATCAGACCGCAGCCGGCCTCGTCCAGGATGGCCTGAACCTCATCGTCGGGCACATCGCCGCGCATGCCGACGGTGACCTCACGGTATTTGTAGCCGGTCGACATGTCGTTGTGATACTCGATCTTGTGCGGCCAGCGGGCGAGGATCTTCTCGCACACGCCGGTCTGCTCGATCACCTGGTGCGGCGTGAGGCCGCAAGAGGAGTCGTAGGGCATGTCGCCGGTCAGATACTCCCAATCGTTGGCTTTGAGGTCGTACATGACCAGGCCGCCCATCTCGCCGATGTAGGAGTTGAGACCGAGCACGCGCGCGTCCTCGTGGATCATGGTACGGTTGCGGCCCGAGGTGGGAACCACCTGAATACCAGCGCGAGCGAGCGCCACGACGGCCTCGACGAGTTTGGTCGAGGGGTTGCCGTCGTTGTCGCGTAGCACGCACGAGCCGGGTGCGAGCATCGTGGCATCCAGGTCGGTAAAGACGTACTTGACCTTGGCCAAGCGCTCGCGCATCTCGCCCGAAAGCTCGGCAACGGTCGGCAGGGTGTTGTGGGACATGGTTACTCCGTTTACGTAGAAGGGTTTGGACTTGGACGGCATGTTTTGATTGAGGGAACACGCTTATGGCGACAGCGCACTCAGGGCGCCGCCGCCATCATGGTTCATTAGTCAAACTGGGTAACATCGATCAGGCGATTGGCCAACGAAAGGTCGCTCTCGATGGGCACGAACTCGTCGCCCACGTGCATGAGCTCTTCGTCACCCTTTGCCAGCAGCAAGACAATGGTGGGAGCATCGGGGTTGACGTACTCCTCGCGCGCCGCCTTGAACGCCGCATGCACAGCGGCTTCGCGGTCGAGGATGATCTTGTTCGGCGTATCGTCGGGAACATGCTCGGCAAGCTCGCGACAGACCTTCATCGGGTCCTCGTGAGCTGGATCCTCGTTGGCAAAGATCATCAGGTCGGAATACGGTGCGGCCTCGCGCGGAAGCTGCTCGCGGCGCTCCTGCGCCTTGCCGCCGGCAGCGCCAAACAGCGCAATGACGGGGCTAGCGGGAAACGCGCGCTTCACCGACGAGAAAAGCGAACGGAACGAAAGCTGGTTGTGCGCATAGTCGACGACGCAGATCACGCGGCCGTCCTTCGACTCCACGACCTCCATACGGCCCGGCACACGCAGTTTGGAGAGGCCCTTCTTGATAGCCTCGATACCGATGCCGATCTCGCGCGCAGCGGCGATAGCGACCAGCGCGTTTTCCACGTTAAAGTCGCCCGCGATGCCCAGCAGGACCTTCTCCCCCGTCTCGGACTCGTCGGCACACAGGCCATGCAAGTTGAACTCGATGCTAAAGCCGACCATGCGTACGTCGCTTGCCCACAGGCTCGCCTCGGGATGCTCGACCCCAACGGTCACCAAGCGATCGGCCGTCGACGCTGCCTCTAGCACACGGTCAACCTCTTCGGTGCCTAGATTCACCACGGCGGTCTTTGCCTGGTCAAAGATCCTGAGTTTGCTCTCAAAATAATCCTCAAACGTGGGGTGTTCGATCGGCGAGATGTGGTCGCGGCCGATGTTGAGGAAGCACGCCACGTCAAACGGCAGATTCTCGACGCGTTGGTACTTGAGCGCCTGGCTCGAAACCTCCATGACCATGGACTGGCGACCGGACGTGCGGCAGTTGGCGATATGGCGCCAGACCTCGGGGGCCTCGGGCGTAGTATTGGTGCTCTCGTAGCACTCGATGCCATCGTCGGTACTCACCGAGCCGATCATGCCGCAGGACTCGCCCGCCGCTTTGATAATCGACTGGAGCATAAAAGCGGCCGTGGTCTTTCCCTTGGTACCGGTGATACCCACGATCTTGACGTCGTGGTCGGGACGGTCGTAGACCTCCGGCGGCAACAGGGCCATGGCCGTGCGAACACTATCAACAACCAGCATCGCAGCACCGCTCTCCTGCGCCAGCGGCTCCAGAGACTCGACCAGCGACTCCTCGCACACAAATGCGACGGCGCCCGCATCGAGCGCCATGCTCAAAAACGCGGGCTTAAAGGCAGCACCTTTGCAAAAGAATACGTCACCTGCCGAGACCGCGCGCGAATCAAACGAGCAGCCGGTCACGGCACGCTCGTCAACCTGCTCTGATGAGCGCAGCTCGCCGCACACATCGAGAAGCTTGGCAAGCGTATCGACCGTGGTCACGGTCGCGGAATCCGAATGGTGCATCTTTCACCTTTCTCAGCCATTTGGCAGGGACGGTTTTATAGTAACTGAAACGCACCCACGCAAAAACGGCTCCCGGAGGAGCCGTTACGCGCAGGCGTTCGTAAGCCGAGGCTAGGCGGCCTTAACAGAAGGCTGGCCCTCGTCGATAAAGAAACGCTTGTACCACACCAGGAACACGAGCGGCGTATAGATCTTGCGCTGGAAATCGCCCTTGCCCGCAAAGTGCAGATCGAGCAGGTGCATGAGCTCGTCGGTATTGAAGAACTCGCTTGCCCACGGCGCGGTGAAGTACTCCTTGACGTAGTCGTACCACTTTTGCTCGCGCAGCCAGTAGACGATCGGTACTGGGAAGCCCACCTTGGGACGGGTGGCCCACTCATCGGGCAGCGACTTGTTGGCAGCGTGGCGGAGTACCTGTTTGTTGCCGTTCTCGTTGATGCGGTAGCGGTCGGGAATGTGCTCGGCGAACTCCATGACTTTGCGGTCCAGGAAGGGCACGCGCAGCTCCAGCGAGTGTGCCATGCACATCTTGTCGGCCTTGAGCAGGATGTCCCCGGCCAGCCACAAATTTAAATCCACCTGCTGCATCCGGGTCACGGGGTCCAGTCCCTCGGTGGCGTCCCAGATGGCCTCGGTCAAAAACATCGGGTCGCCGTCCCCGGCGTAATTCGCCAGCAGGCGGCGCTTTTCGCGCTCATTGAACAGGGCCGTGGGGCCGAAATACCGCTCCTCCAGGCTCATGCCGCGCCGCACGAGAAAGTTCACCCCGCGCGCGGGCGGAAGCAGCGACGCCGCCGCCCCCAGCCCGGCCCGCAGCCAGGGCGGCAGGCGGTCATACCATCGCGCCGTGAAGGGGTCGCGGTAGATGTTGTACCCGCCGAACAGCTCGTCCGCGCCCTCGCCCGAGAGCACGACCTTGACGTCCTTCGCGGCCTCGCGGTTCAAAAAGTAGAGCGCCACGGCGGCAGCGTCGGCCAGCGGCTCGTCCATGTGGTACTGTACGGCGGGCACGGCGTCCCAGAACTCGCCGGGGCTGATGCGCCGCACGCGGTTGCGCACGCCGAGGCTGCGTGCCAGCGCCCGGGCGGGG
>USHT01000078.1 GCA_900554455.1 uncultured Collinsella sp. | reverse complement strand
AGTTTGCCCGCGACCTGACGGCGATGGCGCGCATGGGGCAGCTCGACCCCGTGATCGGACGCGACACGGAGATCACGCGCGCGGTGCAGATCCTCTCGCGCCGCACGAAGAACAACCCTGTGCTCATCGGCGAGCCGGGCGTGGGCAAGACGGCCATCGTCGAGGGCATCGCCCAGCGTATCGTGGCCGGCGACGTGCCGAGCACCCTGCGCGACCGCGACCTCATCGAGCTCGACATGAGCGCGCTGGTCGCCGGCGCCAAGTACCGCGGCGAGTTTGAGGACCGCTTGAAGGCCGTGCTCAAGGAGGTACAGAAGTCCGAGGGCAAGGTCATCCTGTTCATCGATGAGCTCCATACCATCGTGGGCGCGGGTGCCACCGAGGGCTCCATGGACGCCGGCAACATCCTCAAGCCGGCGCTCGCCCGTGGCGACCTGCACGCGATCGGCGCGACCACGCTCGACGAATACCGCAAGTACATCGAGAAGGACGCGGCGCTCGCCCGTCGTTTCCAGACCGTTATGGTCTCCGAGCCCACTGTCGAGGACACCATCTCGATCCTGCGTGGCCTCAAGGAGAAATACGAGATCTTCCACGGTGTGCATATCACCGATAGCGCGCTCGTGGCAGCTGCCGACCTCTCCGATCGCTACATCGCAGATCGCTTCCTGCCCGACAAGGCCATCGATTTGGTCGATGAGGCGGCAAGCCGCCTGCGCATGGAACTCGACAGCATGCCGGTCGAGATCGACGCCACCACGCGTCAGCTCACCCAGCTGCAGATCGAGGAGCAGGCGCTCATGAAGGAGACCGATGACGCCTCCAAGGAGCGTCTGGAGGCCCTGCGCCAGGAGATTGCCGAGGTCCAGGAAAAACTCAACGTGCAAAAGGCCGGCTGGCTCAACCAAAAGAACGCCATCGACCACGTACAGGAGCTCAAGGGGCAGCTCGACGAGGCCAAGAGCGAAGAGGAGCGCGCGACGCGCAACGGCGACCTGGGCCGTGCGTCCGAGCTGCGCTACTCCGTGATTCCGGGCCTGCAGCAGCAGATTCAGGATTCCGAGGCCGCGCTCGAGGCGCAAAAGCAGCAGAACGGCGAGGGCCTCAACGAGCAGGTGACCTCCGATGAGATCGCCGAGGTCGTGAGTGCCTGGACCGGCGTGCCCGTGTCCAAGATGATGCAGGGCGAGCTCGACAAGCTGAAAGGCTTGGAGGGCGAGCTGCATAAGCGCGTCATCGGTCAGGATGAGGCCGTCTCCGCCGTTGCCGCGGCCGTGCGCCGCAGCCGTGCGGGTCTCTCCGATCCGGACAAGCCCATCGGCAGCTTCTTCTTCCTGGGCCCCACCGGCGTGGGCAAGACCGAGCTCGCCAAGGCGCTGGCCGAGTGCCTGTTCGATGACGAGCGCGCGCTCGTGCGTATCGACATGTCCGAGTACATGGAGAAGTTCAGCGTCCAGCGTCTGATCGGTGCGCCCCCGGGATACGTGGGCTACGACGAGGGCGGCCAGCTCACCGAGGCCGTGCGCCGTCGTCCGTACTCCGTGATCTTGCTCGACGAGATGGAGAAGGCTCATCCGGATGTCTTTAACGTGCTGTTGCAGGTGCTCGACGACGGCCGTCTGACCGATGGCCAGGGTCGCCAGGTGTCCTTCAAGAACACGATTATCATCATGACGTCAAACGTGGGCTCCAAGGCCATCGCCGATCTGTCCGGTAAGGACGAGGAGGAGATGCGCCATCAGGTCGACGCCGCCATGGCTCAGACCTTCCGCCCCGAGTTCCTCAACCGTATCGATGACATCGTGGTGTTCCATCCGCTCGGTATGGCACAGATCGAGAAGATCGTCGACATTCAGCTCGCCGACGTCCGCGCGCGTCTGGCCAAGGAACGCATGACGCTTGCCATCACCCCGGCGGCCAAGCAGCTGCTCGCCGTGGGCGGCTTGGACCCGGTCTTTGGTGCCCGCCCGCTCAAGCGTCTGGTGCAGCGCGAGGTCGTGGATGCCATCGCGGCGGCCATCATCGACGGCACGGTGCGCGAGGGCGATCAGGTGACGGTCGATGTCGACAAGGACGGCGGCTTTACCGTCGTGTGCGACAATACGCCGGCGGCCACCTACGAGGTCCCCGACGCCGAGTAGATTTTGGGGCAGGCTTTAAACCGCCCCTCATCGCAAAACGCCAAGGGCGGTGGATCCAATCGGGTCCGCCGCCCTTTTTCGTGCGACAATCGATGATGTTGAGCGGATGCGATGCAAGGAGCTATGCAGATGAAAGACGAGAACAAGACGCACGCACCGGTTGCTGAGGCAGCGCCCGCCGCGCCGGTCGCACCGAAGGCTTCTCCCAAACCGGCGCCCAAGCCGCGCGACCCCTACATCCGTGCCGAGAACGAGGACGATGACGGCTACGATCCCTACAGCGATCGCCGCCCCGAGCGCGAGCCAATGTTCGAAGCCGACCCCTGGCGCTGAGTGCTACCAAAAAGGCCGCCAAAAAGTTGCGGTGAAATAGGGACTGTTTTGCGGTTTGACCAGCAAAAACAATCCCTATTTCACCGCAACTGCGTTAGGGATTTTTCTACAGGGGGGAGGGTAGTCAAAAAAGCCCCGTCCCAAATTGACTGCTCGGGGAGTCGCATTCGAGCTCGGTTGTCCTCTTAGCCACTCGATATCCTTCGGAGCAATAACGGTGATAAAACTTGCTTAAGTGTTAATCAAGCTACACACATTCTTGCTCTCTAATTAATCAAGAATCAGTATAATTTTGATTAGCTAGAGAGCAAGATTGGAGAATCATGGCATTCAACGACTTGATCGCCCAGAAAATAAAGGACTTTGAACAGCAGGGGGTTCCGCAGGTCTTTGAGCGAGACCTTGATCTAGGAAACCCACAGGAGCCAAAGCGCGACAACATCGTAAATGTGATTGTGGGGGCCCGCCGTTGTGGAAAGACGTATCGCCTGTATCAGGAGATGCGGCGGCTTCAGAGCCGGGGCGTCGAGCTTGACCGGATGCTTTACTTCAATTTTGAGGATGAGCGCTTGCGCCCGTATGAGCCATCGCTGCTGGCGGACGTGCTCGACACGTTCTATGCGCTGTATCCTGCTGCTCGAACCGAGGGCGCTTACATTTTCTTTGACGAGATCCAGGAAATTCCCGAATGGGGTGCGTTTCTGCGGCGTGTAGTCGATACAGAGAAAGCGACCGTCTATGTGACGGGATCTTCTTCTAAGATGCTGTCCTTAGAACTTAAGAGCGAGTTCAGAGGTCGTTCTCTTGTGCGAGAGCTTTTTCCGTTGAGTTTTTCGGAATACGTTCGATATAAGACGGGGAGCGTTCCCGAGCCAGATGCGACCTTTTCCCCGAGCGATGCAGCGCTGCTTCGACATCATCTGATCGGGTATCTTGAACAAGGGGGATTCATCGCGACACTTGAGCAGACGCCTGCAGACGCGATTCAGCTGCTACAGGAATATGCTTCGCGAACGGTCGCCATGGACGTCGTTGAACGTTACGACGTCAAGAACCCTCGCCTGGCATCGCTGTTCTTGACGCGGTGTATGGCATCTTCGGGACGAGAGCTGTCAGTGAACAAAGTGTACAACGAGTTCAAGAGCAGGCAGATACCCGTCAGTCGTAATTCGCTTAGCGATTTACTTGAGTATTATGAGGACGCCTACCTGTTATTTTCTGTGCCGGAGTTCACGCGTTCACTGGCAAATAACATGCGGTCTGCGTCTAAGGTCTACGCTGTCGACCCTGCGATGTTTGGAGCATTCTCTCCCGCATCGGCATTGGACCAGGGTCAGAGGCTCGAGACCGCAGTGTTCAATGCGCTAAGAAGAAAGACTCCCGCGGTGAGGACCGGCTCGGTCTGCCGCCTGCTGATCAAAGAGAAGAGCAAAAGCCATGAGGTGGACTTTGTGGCTGGGGACGCACTTCTCATGCGGGCTTATAGCCTGATTCAGGTGAGTGCGGATATGGCAAGTGAGAAAACGCGCGAGCGCGAAATTGCCGCGCTTGATGCCTCGATGGCCCAGTTCGATCTTGGCGAGTCGGCAATCGTTACCATGGATGAACAGACCGATATTCCATGCGAGCACGGTGTGGTACACGTTATGCCCGCATGGAAGTGGCTCCTTGCCTAATCATCTATGGGCCTGTGGGGTCAGGACCTCCTGGCTCCTTCATCACGATTGGGGAGCACGTTGCTGCGCCAGGCTAGTCCTGGGCTTTGATACTCGGCAGCAGGATCTGCGCGAGGTAGTCGGTCTCGAGTTTGGTGGCGGCGTCTGCGTTGCCGTCTTTGCCAACCAGGTCGTTTTTGATCTGGCTGTATGTGTAGCGGTTGCCGGTCGTGAGCTCGACAAGCTCAATCGCCGTATCCATGGGGTAGGTCGACACGGGGTTCTGCGTGTGCCCATTAACGGTTTGCGGAATCACGTACGGATAGACAGGGCCGCTGGCGTAGACGGTGTAGCCGTTGCCTAGGCTGACCGTGCCCAAAACCGTATCGCCGTCGTCGGGCGTAAAGGTCTCGCCATCGCGCACTGCGACGAGCGTCACGAGCGGTGTGTTGGTGTCGCCGTCCAGATAAATGCACAGCGTGTTGCCGTTTTGCCAGGTTGCGACCTTGCTATACCACTCAACCGGAATATCGAGCTGATACAGGTTCGTCGCCTTGTGCCGAGCGTCGGCATCGCGGGCGGACTGAGCCTCGCTTGCGCTTACGGCGTTGGCGGCGGCATCGCGGCGCGTAATTGCCGCCTGCTGGAGTATCTTTGCCGCGGCGGCAGAGCTCGCGCCGCCTTCTTCGGCGTACTTGGCGGCGGCATCGATCTGGTCGTCGGTCACCGTGTCGGCTGAGGGCACCTTAAGCTTAAAGGTGGCTTGAGCGCGCAGATCCTGCCCGTCATTCTTGACCGTAACCTGGGCCTTGGTGGTCGGGACGGTGTAGATGGTGCCGTCGGCCGCGATGGGGGAGGCGGCGATGGAGAGCGTGTAATCGCCGGGCAGCAGTTTGATGCCGCGGCCGTGCTCGTCAACATAGAGCGTTTCGCTCACGGAGGAGCCGTCAGAATCCTGACCGCTCACCTGTACGGGAATCTTGGAGCCAGTGGAACAGTCGAGGCCCGCGGCATGCACGCCAATCTGCACTGACATCATCGTGTGGGCATTGGCGGCGACAGTGGCAGCCTGCTCTTGCTGATATCCGTTCCAGGCAGCATAGCCTGCACCGCCGGCGACGAGCGCGACGGCCACGACACCGGCGACCATCAGATTGCGGCGCTTGGGCGACATCTTGCGATGACGAACCTCGGCTTCGCGTGCCGAAGGAACGGACGGTAGGGGGATATCGCCCATGGCGATGGTCTCGTCCACGGCAGGAGCGGAGCCCAGGCCGGGAAGCTCGCGGGTCAGCGAATCTTCGGCCGGCAAGCTGTCGAGCAAGATGGTTTCCTCGCTCGTGTCGGATTCGGGCTGGTCGTCGGCCTCGCATTCGGTGTCTTCGTGATCTGCCTCATCTTCGGCAGGCTCAACGTCGTCTGCATCCTGATCATCGGACTGCGCCTCGGCTTCCGACTCATCCTGCACATCAACGCCCGAATCGTCAAACGCAATCTCATCAAGTGAAATCCGGTCTAGGCTCTCCAGGGCTTCGGCACACGCTTCTGCATCTTGGGCTGCATCCTCTTGGCCCATCGTCTCATCATTCATACATCCCCCAAGCTCAATATCGGGACAACACCGTACCCAAAAACGGGACCCCATAGAGCCGCCGCATGATTTGAAATCCGATTTTATATATGCGTATGTTTTTGAATAGATGAATAGAGACGCAACGACAAAAGCCCCCGAAAAGCGAGCGAAACGCTTTCCGGGGGCTCTGCGAGACATTGGATGAAAATCCTGACGGGCGGGCCTATGCCCAACTGCCAACAGCGACCAACACGTTACTCGGCGTGCGCGTAATCAACCTTGGCG
>USHT01000077.1 GCA_900554455.1 uncultured Collinsella sp. | reverse complement strand
CTTGACGGTATCGACGTCCCACAGCTCGTAGGCACGCGCTTCGACCAGCGCAACGTCGACGCGACCTTTGAGAATCGAGCCCCCGCCGTCTTTGCCCTCAAGACACATAAGTGCATCGAACAGTTCCGCCGGAAAGAGCACCGGGCTCGAAGGCTCACCGTTGCACGCAAGACGCACCGGATGTTTGCGGCCACGCTCGTCAAATGCACGAACCATAGCCTCAAAAGAATCCGAACTCACGAGCGGCTGGTCGCCCGGCAAAAAGAGGCAACCTTTCCAGTTGCGTTCGACTCCCCACGAAAGGCCCGCACGGACGCTTTCGCTGCGCAGCTCGCCATCGTGCAGCACGCACGGGCAATGCTTGTCCTCGCAAATCTGAGCGACCTCGGGCCAACGCGTCGAAACCACGACGTCAAAGCCCCGGGGAACCGAATCGATGGTCCGGGCAATCAGCGGCTCGCCATAGATATCGGCAAGCATCTTGTTAGAGCCAAACCGCTTGCCCTCGCCCGAAGCCATAATGACGCATCCAAGTTTCATGGTGATACCTCCCCTGAAACCATCGTACCCATAACTCGCGCCGCGGGCATCTACATCGAAAGCGCTTATCCCGCACGCCCGCGATGCAAAAAGGGGCACCCCGCCGGTTGGCAGAGCGCCCCCTTTACATGGCTTACCTCAACCCGGCTTTAGGCCTGGAGCCAACGGGCGGTGTTGCGCTCGTCGAGGGCCTTGAGGGTAGCGGCGGGATCGGCAACCTTTTGCAGGAACATCATGGCTGCGATGGCGTACGGCTTGTAGCTGGCCTCCTTGTACATGCCCACGCGGTGCATGTCGAAGACGTCGGCGTTGACCTCGCCGTGCTCGCAGGAGACACCGGAGATGTCGGCGGGCAGCGGGTGCATAAAGATGGTGTCCTGACCGTTAGCGGTCTTATAACGCAGCGACGCTTTTGTTATTTGCGAACAAGTTGGGTTTATGGCACAGTGAGCCCAAACAAATTGTTAGGAAGGCACCCATGACCCCCGCACAGATTGAGTTTTATAAGCGCCTTGCACACGGCCTGGCGCTCCAATTTGGCCCCAACTGCGAAATCGTCGTCCACGATCTGGAGACCGATGACGTGGACCACTCCATCGTAGTGATTGAAAACGGCCACGTCAGCGGGCGCAAACTGGGTGACGGCCCCAGCCATATCGTGTTTGAGTCCATGCACGAGGGCGCCACCGATGTACACGACCGCGAGCCGTACCTCACTAAAACCACCGACGGTAAGCTGCTCAAATCGTCGACGATCTTTATCCGCAACGACGAGGGCAAGCCCGTCGGCATTTTGGGCATCAACTTTGACATTACGCTTATGAAGGCTTTTGAGCGTTCGCTCGACGCCTTTACCGGCACCGGCGGCACGGGCTATACCGAGCCCGAGCCCATTACCAAGAACATCGGCGACCTGCTCGAGGACCTGCTGCACGAGTGCGAGCAGTTTGTGGGCAAGCCCGCGGCACTCATGACCAAAGACGAGCGCATTCGTGCCATTGGCTACCTCGACCGTCGCGGCGCCTTCCTCATTTCCAAGTCGAGCGAGCGCGCCTGCGAGTTCTTTGGCATCTCCAAGTACAGCTTCTATAGCTACCTCAATGAGGCCAAGGCTGCTGCCGGCGACAAGTAGGCACTCGCCTGGATTGCCCCTCCCCTTTTGGGCGCGAGTTCTGGAAAGCACGAATCCAAGACCGAGCCGCTTGGGAAGTTCCATATAATCGATGTCATTAGTATTTCGAAAGGATGGAACAGAATGGCGTTGAGCAAGGCATCATGCACCGGTCGCGGATTGATTCCGGCAATTGGTGGACATGTGCACCGCATGTTCGATGAGAGTGAAGACGACCTGTTTTCGCTGAGCCTTGACGACGTGATGGATGATCGCCCGTGGACCGCCGACGAACTCATGGGCGGCGGGGCTCGCCCGTCAAGTCCCAATCCCGCACTTGCGCCTAAGCCCGCATCTGCGCCGACGCCCGCGCCTACGCCCGCACCCACTTCGGCGCCCACGACCGCTCCCCGCCCCGCAAGCGACCCGTCCGAGACGGCGGCATTTCTCGCTGCGGCGACGCAGGGCAAATCGGCCGACAGCACCGTTATGTACAGCGCCCAGCAGTTGCCTGTTCCTGCGGCACGCAAGCCTCCGGTCGCAAGGCTCGATGAGCCCGTTGCCCATCAGGTTGCCTACGATTCCTGGGCTGCAACCGATCTGGATGAGACCTCTACCGGCATGCCGGCGCTCGACGTTCCAGTTAACCCGCTTTTTGCCGCCAACACGAGCGCCGCGGACTATGAGGGCGGTGCGGCATATTCCGATTATTCCGATGGCTATGCTGGCAACGGTCGCATCGAGACCGAGAACTATGGCACCGCATCGAGCGATTATCTCAACGATCCGTACGCCGCCACGCCTGCACCGGAATATGACCCGGAGGCCGCGTCCGCGCCGGCGTATACCAAAAGCACGGGCGAAGAGCGCTTTGCCGATTATTACGCCGAGGAAAAGGCGCTACGTTTCTCGGAATTTCCGCAGGCAGTCAAGGTTGCCTTTATCGCCATTATCATTGCCCTGCTCGGTGTCATTGCGTTTGAGGGGTTCCAGCTGTTCCGCGGCCCCACCCAAGCGGAGTCGGAGACCCAGCAAAAAGAGGACGATAACCAGTACCTGGACATCAACACCCTCAAGGGCGACCCCAACGACGGAGACGACGAGTAGCGAGAGCTGAAGGCGGCCGCAGGATCCCGCATCCAGCACCGGCTTCTAAGTGCTGTTTTGTCATCCAGCTACACTTTTCCGAAGTTTTAAGGTGCCTATTTCGACACTTTTCCGGATTTTATACTCTGTCCCTCCAGATGCGCTTTACGGTGCAGGCGTTGGAAGAAGGGCCATGTGCCGCTGGCGGCCCACATGTTCTGCAGATCAAGCTGCTCGGAGACGGCTCGCGCGAGCCGTCCAGCTGGAAGCTTTTTGCCGACGGTGCGTGCGTTGCGGACGGATCCGGCGCCTTTGCCCGCGAGTGCTTCTGCGAGGGCGCCGAGGTGTTCCTGGACCTGTGTCGCGACGCCGTGCGCGCGGCCGAGCTGCGCCAGTGGAGCCGGAGGGAGTACGAGCTGCTGAGCGCCGCGCGCGGGATCGTAAGGGTGTAGACGGGCGGACGAGCCATCGACGATTTTGAGCTGGCAAGGGCCGGGAACTAGATTCCCAGCCTTCAGCCTAGCACTGCTTTATGAGATCGAGCACCGCAGGAATGTCATCGGCATTCCGAAGCGCAACGTAAGTGGGTAAGCCCGGGCCGAATCCACCCTGCGTACGCTTGTCCTGGCACATGTCCTCTGGATCAATTAGGTCATCCACGCTCTTTGCCAGGCCGACGGCAATCCAGCCACCGTTGCTGGTCCTACCTTCTAACACGGCATGCAGTTTTCGCTTGCCCGACCTGAAGCCTACATAGTACTTGGCTATGTAGGACTCCCACGAAGGGTTACCACTCAGAACGGACTCGCGCACCTCATCGAAAAGCTTCTGGTTGAGCCCACCTTCGGCAAAGGTGGGGTGGTTCTCATGCAGAGTCCAGACAGGAGCCTCGTCAGGCTCCCCACGAGAAGGACGGTACTTGTCGACGACGTCTGCCGGAAGGTCGGGATACTTCCATATCTCGCACGCTTCTTTCGCCAGCTCGTCCGCGCGCTGCCCAATCTCTTCCTCACCCCATTTTTCATGCGAGACAATCGATTTGTTTAGGTAGAGCGGGCTGCACTTAAATCCGACGTCAGGCAGATTGAGCTTGTCCGAGAACGACCGGTTTGAGTACTCCTGGTTGTAGCCCGTCAGCGTAAGATTTCCCAAGTTGTTGCACAGCCTGTCGTGGACGTCTTCCCAGTTCTCACCAAGCGATTCCTTCCAGCCGTGCTCATCATCAATCGTCTGGGGCATGATGTGCTCGATCTGGTAATCGTCGGCTGAGATGGACTCCTTCGGGTGGTGCCAGTTCTCCATGCGTTCCAGGTAATAGCGCTTTTTAGAGAAGCGGTTGTAGCAGTCACGCGTCTTAAACTCCTCGACAAAATGCTCGTCTGTCGGAAAGTATGCGGTCATACCGCTGCTGTGGATAAGGAGCATCGCCGTAACGTACTCCTCGATATCGTCCTGCTGCTCGAGATTGCGATACATGCCGGCAAAGAAATTATTTAGGCCCGTGGTAAGTCTGCCGCAAACCGCTCGCCTGAACAGAAACGACTCGACAGTCTCGCAGATACGTAAAAACGCATTGCGGTCTAGTCCATTCCCCTCGTAAACCGAATAAAGCAACATTAAGAGGGGCCTTATCTGCTTCACGTCAAGGCTTACGATTCTGCCGAACACTCGGCGCAGTCCGTCGTCCTTCTCCTTACCAAGGAACAGACTGGCGTATCTATGTGCATACCCGCGCAGCTCCTTAAGCAGGCCCTCGGTGTCACCATCGTAGTCGTCGGCGAAATAGCGCTTAAACTCGTAGTAGGCTTCGTTCTCCTTCGGCATCCTATTGGGAACTTTAAGCCACAGCCAGTACCAGATAAATGCATTGAACTCTTCTTCGCCGCCTTTTCCGAACAAGCGCTCGAGCGGATGCCAGTAACCCTCGTAGAGCTTGGTCTGCTCGTCGTTGGGAAGCGACATAAGAACGTAGTTACGAATGAGGTCGATAGGCGTGAGCGGCTTACCCTTGGAGTTCATGGACTCAAATATGAGCTGGGCATTATCGACGCCAGCGGTGAGCTTAGTGTCGATGACCTGCACGCGGTTTAGCCCCGCCCAAAGCCTTGCAGGGTCGAATGATTTCCCGTGCATCTTTTCACGGAAGAACGCGTGGTTCTCGACGATACGATCCGATTTTTCATCCGGCACGGGAGATCTAGATACGATGGAGAACAGCGTCTCTTTATCGTCCTGCGAGAGCACCAATTTGTAGCGCGCTAGACCGTTGTAGTCGTCATCGTTAAAGAGGTAGTTCTTCCGCAGCGCCGAAATCTTGAGATCGCCAAGGAAGCCAGCCTTGTCGGGATTACTCTCCAGATAGTCAGCCAAGGCAGCAATCATCAACGAAAACGTCGTCATGCGCTGCTGTCCGTCGATCAGCAGCACGCGCGAAATACTCGTGGCAGAGCTCTCGGACTCGGGGATATAAAGCATTGACCCCACGAAGTGCGATACGCCATCACGACCCGCTCGCATGACGTCATCCCAAAGCACCTCGCACTCTTTTACACTCCACGAGTAAACTCGCTGGTACACGGGAATGACGAACTGCATCTTCGCCACGCCCATAAGGTCGAGCAGATTCGCCTCGGTTGCTTTCATTTACGCTTGTCCCCTTTCTTGTTTACGCCGCTTGCGGTCAGTCCCCCACTGAACGAAAGGCGCTAAAGACCAGAGCATCGAAGCGCTGGAGCAACCGGGATGCTCGTCTCACTAGATTTTACAACGCTTGTCGCGAATACAGTTGAAAGCCAATCCGGTTCCGATGGCTCCCCCTATGAGAAGAAGGTGGATGCCAAGGGTCGCGTGACTAGCGATAAGTGCATCGCGAACGAAGTGCCGTTTGAGGAGCTGCCCGAGGGGTGGGCTTGGGCAAGGCTGGAAACCGTATATAACTTCATTGATTACAGGGGTAAAACACCTCACAAATCACCTTCAGGTGTTCGACTAATGACTGCGAGCAACATTCGCCAAGGCTATATTGATTACACACGCGAGGAGTATATTTCAGAAGACGAATATGCAACACGCTTGTCTCGCGGAGAGACCCACCGTGGCGATTTGCTGTTTACAACCGAAGCCCCGATGGGGTATTGCGCGATATGCGAAATGAAACGTTGCAGCTGTGGACAGCGTGTCATTACCCTTCAGAATTACGGCACAGTTGGTCCAGACAATGCCCTGTTCTGCCAAATAATTCTATCTCCACTGTTCCAAATTCAAGTTAAGGATCATGCCACGGGGACGACCGCAAAAGGAATCAAAGCAGCAGTGCTAAAAGAGCTATTTCTTCCGATTCCGCCTCTCGCCGAGCAGCGCCGCATCGTCGAGCGGGTGAACGAGCTCATGCC
>USHT01000076.1 GCA_900554455.1 uncultured Collinsella sp. | reverse complement strand
TGAGCCGTTCTTTAAGATTTATGGCGGTCCGTGCAGCGAGATTTCCGATGTCGACCTGCAAGGTGTTGCAAATGCGGTCTTTAGAAACGAGCGCAATATGGCCAACGAGCAGGCCAAGGTGACCAAACAAAAGCTCGTGCAGCTCATGTGCGAGGCATAGTTTGGCGCTTGATTGACCTTGTGCAATCGAGGCGGCGATAGGCCATGGGCTATTTGCCGTAAAGATGCTCTGCGTGTAATTTGCCCGAGGCGTGGGCCGATGGCGTATCATTATCTCTTGCTTGTTTGCACTGCTCAGGGAGGGGCCGCGCATGGCGCAGGAACACGATCTGTTTGATGACATTATCGAGATCAGCAAGGGTTTCGACTTTCTTAAAAACCCGCTTGGCGGTGTGACCGATGCACTCGATCCGTCGGCGCCTCAATGGAATCCTGCTGACTACAAGGAGCGCCCGCGCGGCAACACCATTCCGTGCCTGACCTGCAAAAACGAAAAGAGCGGCTGCACCGCGTGCATGGACGTGTGCCCGGTCAACGCTATCGAGGTCGAGGAAGACTCCATCGAGATCCTCGACTCCTGTCGCAAGTGCGGCCTGTGCGCCGCTGCCTGTCCGACCGAGGCAATCATCTCGCCGCGCCTGGCGCCCAAAAACGTCTACGACGACATTGTCTCGGCGGCTACGAGCCACGAGACCGCCTACGTCACCTGCACGCGTGCCCTTAAGCGCATGCCGCGCGAGAACGAAGTCGTCGTTGCCTGCGTGGGCGATATTACGGCCGAGACCTGGTTCTCGGTACTGGCAGACTATCCCAACGTGAGTGTGTACCTGCCGTTGGGCGTGTGCGATAAATGCCGCAACACCGGCGGTGAGGACATTCTGGGCGAGGCGATTGCGAAGGCCGAGGAGTGGTCCGGCACGGGTATGGGCTTGGAGGTCGACTCCAAGAGCCTCAAATGCCATAAGCGCCGCGAGTACGAGCGCAAGGAGTACATGGAAAAGATCGCCCGCACCACGGGCCTGACGGTGACCAAGCTCAATCCGGCGACGGCGGCGCTGGCCTCGGTGACGCAAAAGCTCAAGGCCCATCGCCATCAGATTACCCAGCTGGAGCGCACGCTCAACACCATGTGCGGCACCACGACGACCAAGCGTCGCCGTTCGCTCACGCACGGGCGGCAGCTGGTACTCTCGACGCTGCAAAACCATCCCGAGCTTGCCCAGAACATGCAGGTGAGCACGCCGGAGTGCGATTTTGACAAGTGCACGTCGTGCGGCGAGTGCGTCAACGTGTGCCCCACGTTTGCCTGCGATCTGGTGGGAAGCGGCCGCTTTGCGTTGGAGTCCACGTATTGTTTGGGCTGCGGCGCCTGTGTCAAGGTGTGTCCCGAGCATGCGCTCAAGCTTGTTGAGCACGACGCGTCCAATCTGGTCGTCGTCGATCCCGAAGCCGAGGAAAAGGCCGCCCAGAAGGCGAAGGCCCACGAAGAAGCTGAGAAGGTCAAGGCTGAGGCAAAGGCCAAACTCGACAAGATGCTCGATCAGGTGGAGAAGCTCGCGGACTAGTCAGCGAGCTCTATCTCTGCTTCATTTGCGCCGCCGCGGTGTCCGGATTCGCCCGGATGCTGCGGCGGCGCTATACTTATACGGTTTGAAGTACCTGTACCAAAAGGAGCTGTCGTGTCCCTTTCCATCGGTATCGTGGGCCTGCCCAACGTGGGCAAGTCGACGCTGTTCACCGCGCTTACCAAAAAGACCGGCCTTGCCGCCAACTACCCGTTTGCCACGATCGACCCCAACGTGGGTATCGTCGATGTGCCCGATAGCCGCTTGCAAAAGCTTGCCGACATCGTTAACCCGGGCCGCATTGTGCCGGCGACGGTCGAGTTTGTCGACATCGCTGGCCTGGTGAAGGGCGCCAACGAGGGCGAGGGTCTGGGCAACCAGTTCTTGGCCAACATCCGCGAGACCGACGCCATCTGCGAGGTCGTGCGCTACTTTAAGGACCCCAACGTCATGCGTGAGGTGGGCCGCACGGGCGAGTTCGTCGATCCCGCCGGCGATGCCGACACCATCATGACCGAGCTCATCCTGGCCGACATGGGCACGCTCGAGAAGCAGCTGCCCAAGCTCGAGAAGGAGGCCAAGCGCGACAAGGAGCTCATGCCCAAGTTCGAGGTGGCCAAGCGCCTGCTTGCCTGGCTCAACGAGGGCAAGCGCGCCGCATCCATGGAGATGACCGACGAGGAGCGTGCCGCCGCCAAGGGCCTGTTCCTGCTCACTATGAAGCCTATCCTGTATGTGGCCAACGTGGACGAGGATATGCTCAACGACGATCTGGCGCCCATCGACGGCGTCAAGCCGCTGCCTATCTGCGCCAAGATCGAGGCCGAGCTTTCCGAGCTCGATCCCGAGGACGCCGCCGACTACCTGGAAAGCTTGGGCCTGGAGCAGCCCGGTCTGGACGTGCTCGCGCAGGCGGCCTACAAGCTGCTCGGCCTGCAGTCGTTCTTTACGGCCGGCGAGATGGAGGTCAAGGCCTGGACGGTTCGTCAGGGCGCGACCGCCCCGCAGGCCGCCGGTGTCATCCACACCGACTTTGAGCGTGGCTTTATTAAGGCCGAGGTCATTGGCTACGACGACTACATCGAGCTCGGCGGCGAGCAGGGCGCTAAGGCTGCCGGCAAGCTACGCATTGAGGGCAAGGACTATGTCATGGCCGATGGCGACGTCGTGCACTTCCGCTTTAACGTGTAAGGGCGACGCGCATGTTTAAATATGGCAAAAAAGCCGGCTACATGGGCATCGCGCTGCTGGTGCTTGCGGTGATTCCGCTGGTGGTTGCAGCGTTTGTTATCCCCAACATTGGTCCCGAGGTGGCAACAAAGTTTAACGCAGCAGGCGAGGTGACGCGTTGGGGCAAGAGCTACGAGCTGCTGGCGCTGCCGGTGCTCAACCTGCTGCTCGGCGTGGCGACGTATTTTACCGCCGGTCGTCAAGCAAAGAACAATGATGACTCCGCCGCCATGGCGCGCATCGTGTGCGAGCGCTACCTGCGCAACGGTTGCATCACGGGTGTGTTCCTCAACGTGATCAACGTTTACTTTATGTACTCGGCGATTACCGGAACGGGCTTTGGTTTTGGTTTCTAGCTTGTCCTTTTAGGCAACGAGTCTGCACGCATATTCAATGGCTGCTGCGAGGCCGCCGCTCGATCGTGGTTTAAAGACCATGTCGGCGGCGGCCTCGTTTTCGTATCCGGCGCCGCGAAGGGCGAGCGCTATGCCGGCTTCTAGAAGGAGCGGCAGGCCGCGTTGGCTGGTTGCGATTACGGCAGCCTGATTGAGCGAGCAGCCGTGCGTTTGGCATCGGATGGCAAGTTCACCTTGCGCCGGGCAAGGGACCAGAACGGCGGCGACGCGACTTGATAGCAATGCAAATGCTGTGCGCTCATCGGGCGAAAGGCATTCAGCTTCAACGACGACGAGCTTGGGCGGTGCGCTGTTTGTGCGAAGCGTGGCTCGGTACATGCGGACTGAAGAACCCGACATAGAAAACTCCTGTGTATTCGGCAAAACGTAAACTATAGTTTACGTTTATGTTCGGCTCCATTTCAAACTCGGCTGCATGGACGAACGTGCGAAACAGATTCTTGGCAGGCGGGTCGAAGAGACACGCAGGGACCTTGGTATCTCCAAGGTTGATTTTTGTGTGGCGACAGGAATCAGCCGACCCTACCTCGACCGAATCGAAGATGGGACGGCAAATTTCACGCTCAAGGTTCTATTTAAGATCGCGCCCGCACTCGGCATGACGGTGTCAGAACTTCTCGAGGGCATCGAATAGGGGATACCCGTCGACAACTGAATTACACCATCGGGATACGGTCGTGGTTGACTTGGCTGTAGAACAGACGCTGGATTTCGGCGGCATCACGTGACTGGCCGAGTGCCCACATGGTCTTGGCCACGAGCGTCTCGGTGGTCATGTCGTCGCCGCGCAAAATACCCGGATGATCGGCGTAAGCTCGGCCGACCTCATAAACGCCCAGATCGAGGCCCTCTTCGGGGACCTGCGTGGTCATAACGACGGTGCGGCCCGAATCGACCCAGCGGAAAATTGCCTCTTGGAACGACTCGCCCGACTCGCCAAACTCGGGAATACCGCCAATGCCAAAGGTCTCCAGAATCACGGCATCGTAGCTATTGGCAAGGGCGTCGAGGATGCCCGGGTTTACGCCGGGCGTAAGCTTGAGTACAAATACGCGCGGATCGATGCTGTCGTAGAAACGCACCGGGTTTTCGCCCTGATGCGTGCCGTGAAGCCCGTTGCGCACGATGCGGTCGTTGCGGATATAGGCGATGGGCGGATAGTTGACGCTGATGAACGCGTTAAAGCTCATGGTGCGCTGCTTGCGGGCGCGCGTGCCGGCAATGGCGACGCCGCCAAACACAATCGACACATCGTGCGAATGCTCGTCGAGCGCATAGAGCAGGCTCTGATACAGATTGAGCTTGGCATCGGTAAAGGGGTTGCCCATGGGCTTTTGCGAGCCGGTGAGCACGATGGGCTTGGGGCTGTCCTGAATCAGGTAGGAAAGTGCTGCCGCGGTGTAACTCATGGTGTCGGTGCCGTGCAGAATCACGAAGCCGTCGTGATCGGCATAGCCTTCGACGATGACATCGCGGATACGCATCCAGTCGCTCGGGCGCATATTGGTGCTGTCGATGTTCATGGGCTGCACCACGTCGAGCTCGCAGAGGCCCGAGATCTCGGGGACGCTCTGGGCGAGCTCCTCACCGGTCAGGGCGGGGGAGAGGCCGTTGCCGTCCTCGGTCGATGCGATGGTGCCGCCCGTGGCGATGAGAAGGATGCGCTTCATGCTGGTATTCCTATCGTATTTGCCGCCGCAGAGGCGGAGTCGTTCGGCAGTATTGTGGCACAGGGCGTCCAATGTTCAAACGTATTACATCATCTGTAACGTTTGGTAACACTTCAATTGCCGTCAAATAAGGGCCTAGGTCGTGCGTTTGCCGTGCGCTGATGGCTGCGAGGGGCGAGAAACCCCATATAACGTGTACACTATGAAGGCTATTTTCGTTCATTCACGCGGGTGGGCACCGGCTCCCCGCCAACAAGAGGGGGAACCATGGATCAAAAGGCTTCCGCAAAGGTCCTCGTACTCGACTTTGGTGCGCAGTACGGTCAGCTCATTGCCCGTCGCGTCCGCGACCTCAACGTGTATTCCGAGATTGTCCCCTGCGACATCTCGGCCGACGAGATTCGCGAGATGAACGCCTCTGCGCTCATCCTTTCTGGCGGTCCGGCTTCCGTGTATGCCGAGGACGCTCCGTCTATCGATCCCGCCATCTTTGACCTGGGCCTTCCCGTCCTGGGCTTCTGCTACGGCCATCAGATCACGGCCGTGACGCTCGGCGGCAAGGTCGGCCACTCCGAGGTGGGCGAGTACGGCCGCGCCACCATCACGCGCACGGCCGGCGCCAAGCTCTTTAACTCCACGCCCATGGAGCAGACCGTGTGGATGAGCCACCGCGACGCCGTTTCCGAGGTGCCCGAGGGCTTTACCGTTACCGCCAGCACTGACGTGTGCCCGGTTGCTGCCATGGAGTGCGTCGAGCGCAAGATTTTCACCACGCAGTTCCACCCCGAGGTCAAGCACTCCGAGTACGGTCAGCAGCTGCTGAGCAACTTCCTGTTTGAGATCTGCGGCCTGGAGCCCAACTGGAGTATGGACAACCTGGTCGAGACCATGACGGCCGAGTTCCGCGAGAAGGTCGGCGACGACCGCGTGATTCTGGCCCTGTCCGGTGGCGTCGACTCCTCCGTCGTGGCTGCGCTGGGCGCTCGCGCCGTGGGCAAGCAGATGACCTGCGTGTTCATCAACCACGGTCTGCTGCGCAAGGGCGAGCCCGAGCAGGTGGAGGAGGTCTTCACCAAGCAGTTTGACGTCGACTTTATCCACGTCCACGCCGAGGACCGCTATGCCGAGCTTCTGGCCGGCGTGACCGAGCCCGAGGAGAAGCGCCGCATCATCGGTACGCAGTTCTGGAAAGAGTTCTTCGCGGTTGCTCAGCAGCTCGAGACCGATGGCAAGCCGGTCAAGTACCTGGCTCAGGGCACCATCTACCCCGACATCATCGAGTC
>USHT01000075.1 GCA_900554455.1 uncultured Collinsella sp. | reverse complement strand
TCTGCGCTGTTTGGACTATGTGTTGCGCCGCCGCCTTGTTGCCGTCGCCACCATCTGCGCCCTGTGGATGATCGAAGTCATTCTCAAGTACAAGTCGTTCACGCCGTTCTATGCCACCGTGCTGTGGTACCTGTACTACGTGCCCATGACGCTCATTCCGCTGTTCTACCAGCTGTGTGGTCTGCGCCTTGCGGGCCTGGAGCAACGCCGCCTGGGTCGCCGCTACCGTGCTGCACTGTGGATTGTGGCCATCCTGCTTATCGGATTTGTGCTCACCAACGATTTTCACCAGCAGGTCTTTCGCTTTGACCGCACAAGCGACACCTGGAGCAACGATTACACGTACGGCTGGGGTTATTTCGTCGTCCTCGTGTGGACGGCCTTTGACTTCGTGGCCTTTTTTATCCTGGTTGGTCGGTCCTCGTCCTTTCGCATCCAGCGATTCTCGGGCACGGCGGCGCTCGTACTGCTGGGTGGCGCATTCTTTGCCATCTCATATGCGTTGCGCGTGCCCTGGGCATGGAGGCTCAACTTTTCGCTCGTCTATTGCGTCCTGTGCGTGGTGGCGATGGAAATCTGTCTCGATTGCGGTGTCATTCCGTCGTATCACGATATCGACGGCATCTTCGGCACCTTGCCGCTTGACCTCAAAGTTCTAACGCGCGACCTGCAGGAAGTCTATGCCACGCCGGTGTCAAAGCCAATGCCGGCAGGCGTGCGCGAGGAGTTGCGGGTCCAGGAGCACGGGCGCGCCCATGCCTTTGCCGTGGCGTCCGATCCCGATGTGATGTACCGTGCCTTTCTACTGCTGGGCGGATCGGCCCTGCTTGCCCAAGACGTGTCGGAGCTCAACGAGCTTAACTGTGAACTGGCACATCGTCGCATGGAGTTGCAGCGTCAAAATGAGCTGCTCGCCGCCGACTACGACCTTAAGACGCATTTGGCAGATCAAGAGGCCGAGGCCTTGCTGATCAAAGATGTTGACCAGGCGCTTGCCCGCGCGCTCGATGAGATGTATGGGCTGCTGAGCTCGCTGCCGCCGTTAACCGATGAGGCATCCTCGCACGAGCGCTATCGCATGCTGCAATGTACCAAGATGCTCGTCGCCTATTGCAAACGCAAGGGCTCGCTCACGTTGGCGCAACATGGGGAAAGCGGGTTTGACCGTGATCGCATCCAACTCATTGCCAACGAGCTGGCAAGTGACTTGCGCACCATCGATGTCGACTGCGCTTCGATCATCGCCATACAGCGTCCGATGCATGCCAGTACGGTAAGCGCGCTGTACGACTGCGTGTATGACTTTGCGTTTTTCGCCTACACCACCGATCATCCGGCACTCATGTACCATCTGAGCGAACACGATTCGTGCAGCGTGGAGCTGCGTGCCACGCTCTTTTCCAACGACACGGAAGACTTGTCGCAGACGCCCGCCGCGCACGAGCTCGAGGTTGCGCTACAGGGGCGTAACGTGGCGTATCGTCTTGAGGGCGAGGCCGGTCAGCTGCGTATGATCGTGCTGATGCCGCGGGCGGGTGAGTGATGATGCCGATGCCGCTTATCCTTCCCCAGATCGTTGCGCTCGATGTGCTCTTTGCCTTGGTGGCGTGCTTGCAGACCATCCATGTTCCGCTGATCGCATCGCGTCGTTCGTCTTACAACCGCAAAGTGATTTGTGCCTACGAGGCGAGCCTTGTGCTGCACTTGATTATCTCGGCTGTCATCTTGTTCGCGTCGAGCGGGTCGTATCTGGTGGCGCCGCTCTATGTCGTCGCCGAGGCGGCGGGCGCGCTGCTATGGCTCAACGCCGCGATTGTCGCCTATGGCGTGGTCCTTATGGTGCATTATCGCCGTCCCGTTATGATGGCTGAGCTGCTGCTTGTTGCCGCCGTGACGCCGCCGGTTGTTTGCGTCATGGGCTCGACATGGCCTGCAGTCCTTATCGCGGAGGGCGCGTTCTTCCTGTTCCGCTCCATCGCGGCGCTTTTGATGGACGTGCGCAACCGCCAGGAGGACATCACGGCGTTTTCGACAATCGAGACCATTAACGTGATCCCCGTCGGCATTCTGTATCTGGATTCGAAAGGCCGCCCGTTGCTCATGAACCGCTGCATGCGCAGGAACCTCGTGGAGCTTCACATGCCCACCGACCTGCACGACATGAGCGATACGTGGAACGGCCTTCGAAAACTCAGTGCGCAGATGCCCGAGAGCAGCAAAAATCGCGTTCGAATCGACCTGGACCGCTTTGGGGAGTCGCGTGCGGTGGTCGAGGTTTCCTCCTCCGAGATTCGTCTGTTCGCATGTGATGAGGTTATGGTTTCGGGCCGTCCCTTTGAGCGCATTATCGGCTTGGACGTGACGGAGTACGCGCATGCCCACGACCGTCTGGCGCAGGCCAATCACCTGCTTGAGCTTGCGGGTCAAGAGCTCCAGGCCCAGATCGAAGAAGTCAAAAAGGTTGCCGACAATGCGGCCTACCTGCGCATGCGTGCCCGCGTGCACGATGTGATCGGCCAGCGCCTGTCCATCCTTCATCGATATCTGGAAGAGGGGCGTCTGGATGACGAGTCGCTCGAGCAGATTGACCCGCTGCTGCGCTCGATTGCCGCCGACCTGCGTAGCGGTGGCGCTAGCGAGCCTGCGGAGCAACTGGGCGATATCGTTCATGCCTTTGGCCTGGTGAGCGTTCAGATCGATGTAGATGGATCGCTTCCGGACGATGCTCACGTCGCTGCCGCCTTTTTGCAGATTATCCGCGAGGCATCGACCAATGCCACCAAGCATGCGCAGGCCCACCAAGTCCAGGTGCGCCTGTGGCGGGAGGGGTCGGATGGCGGCGCCATTGCACACATGACGGTCTCAAACGACGGCGCGCCTGCCCCCGTATCGTATCGCGAGGGAACGGGTTTTCCAGGTATGAGGCATGTCGCGCAAAATCTGGGCGGCAGCCTGGAGGTCCATGCCGCCCCGCCCTTTACGCTTGCGGTGTCCATTCCGCTGAACTCCAACGCAACGGTCCAAAGGAGAAGCTCATGATTCGTATCCTTATCGTCGAAGACCAAGCCATCTTGCGCGAGAGCCTCGCGCGCTCCGTTGGCGACCAGCCCGACATGACCGTTGTTGCCGCCATCGCCGATGCCTCAGATGCCTTGGACGTTGCGCTCAAGGAGCGCCCGGACATGATACTGATGGATGTGTGCACTGAGCACGATTCCAACGGCATCGTGGCGGCGGCGCGCATCAAGGAGCAGCTGCCCGAGTGCCGCGTCATTATCATGACGGGCATGCCCGAGATTACGTTTGTGGATCAGGCGCGCGAGGCAGGCGTCGACAGCTTTGTGTACAAGAACGTCGGCATCGATGAGCTCTTTGCCGTGATGCGCTCCACGCTGGCGGGTTACTGCACGTTTCCCAAGCCGCCCGAAAGCATCTTTTCGGGCACGGCGGCGCTCGACGACGTTGAGCTATCGATTTTGCGCCTTGCCTGCGAAGGCAAGAGCGGCCGAGTTGTTTATGAGCGAGGGCACGATCAAGCGCCGTATCTCGGAGATTCTCAACAAGACCGGCTACGACAACATCATGCGCCTGGCCGTGCACGCGGTGACCGAAGGCAGCATCGTCCCCAATATGGAGCGCTAACGCTCGTTACCTATCGGCACAAAGCGACGGGGCCGCAGGATTATCTCCTGCGGCCCCGTCTGGTGTGCGCGGATGTGTCCGCCAATCCGCGGCTGATGTTACATGCCGTTACGCGATGGTTGCGCTGTAGGAGGCGACGTCCTCGTAGGAATCGGTCAGGTAGGCGTCGATGCCAATGGTCGTGTTGACCAGGTCGTCGAGGCTATCGAGCTCGCCGCTCGAGAACGTGAATTCCTCGGTGGCGTTGGTGCCGGGCATCAGGTGAGCCGAGAACCAGGGTTCCTTCATGGTGCCGTTGACGTTGGTCTTACCGCTGGGGGCGTAGAAGGTCAGGTCCTTGTCGCTCTTGTTGGTGATGTTGACGACAAAGCCGATGTCGCCCCAGTCGTCCTTGAACTTCTCGGTGATGGTGATGGTGCACAGATCGTCATCGGCGACGGTGACGGCGGGGGAGATTTCGACGCGCTGGACGTCGTCGTCTTCGACGGCCTCATCGATCTCCTCTTCCTTTTCGGCCGCCTCGCGATCCTTCTTCACCGTGCCGGACAGATCCTTGTCGGACTTGGTGAAGACAAGATTGCCGTCATCCTCTTCGAGGATGAGTTTGCCGTCCTTGAGCTTCATGTCGTGCGACTCGTCTTCGGCGGTGATCGTTACGGTGGTGGCGTCCTTTGCCTCCCATTTAAGGTCGACAACCTCAAGGAACAGGTCGAGTGTGCCCGTGCCGTCTTCATCGAGAATCAGGATGCAGTTGACGCCCCACTCCTCGAGCATCTTCATGTACTCATCGGTCAGCTCTTCGCCATCCACGGTTCCACCCGAGAGTTCCCAGCTGCCGACGAAGTCGGCCTTGGGGTCTTTGGCGCCGCCGCTGCAGCCCGTCAGGGCAAAGGCGAGCGCCAGGACGCATGTCAGAAATGCGAGTACGGACTTTTTGAACGTTGTCTTCATGGTGTCCTCCTTTATCGAACGAAACCCATAGAAGCAAATGCGGGGGTGGCGGATCCCCCGCCAATTACCAGATAGAGGGGCTAGGGCCTGGGCGTTCCGCAGTTGCTGCAGAACTTGCCGCCGTTTTCGCTGCCGCAGTTGGGGCAGAACCACTTGGCCGGTGCCGGGGCGGGTGCGGGACTGCCACACTCGGAGCAGAACTTGCCGGTGTTGGTGGCGCCGCAGCTGCAGGTCCATGTGCCGGCCGCGGGAGCAGCGGCAGGAGCCGGTGCGGGAGCGGGTGCCGGAGCCGGCTGCGGGGGGGCCTGCTGCTGTGCCTGGCCGGCGGCGAACAGCTGGCTGGCGTTCATGCCGCCCATGCCACCTGCCATGCCCATGCCCATAAAACCTGCCATCGCGACGTTGGGATTGGCGGCTGCCGCGCGCATTGCGTCGCTCTGGGCGCTGGCAATGTTGGCTGCCGCCATGGTGGGATCGCGCATGACTGCGGCTTTCTGCAGATCCTTGATCATCTGCTCGTCCTCTTGCGAGGCAGCGATGGAGTTGACGCCAAAGCTCACGATCTCGACGCCGCGCAGGTCACGCCAGTCGGCAGAGAGGACCTCGTTGAGCGCGCGGGCGAGCTCGGTGGTGTGGCCGGGGATGGCGCTGTAGCGGATGCCCATCTCCGAGATCTTGGCAAAGGCGGGCTGCAGGGCGGTGAGCAGCTCGGACTTAAGCTGGCTGTCGATCTTGTCGCGCGTGTAGCTATCGGTCACGTTGCCGCACACATTGGTGTAGAACAGCAACGGGTTGGTGATGCGGTACGAATACTCGCCGTTGCAGCGCACGGAGATGTCGACGTCCAGGCCAATATTGTTGTCGACCACGCGGAAGGGCACGGGCGAGGCGGTGCCGTACTTGTTGCCGATAATCTCCTTGGTGTTAATGAAGTAGACGCGCTGGTCCTTGCCCGCGTCGCCGCCGAAGGTGAAGCGGCTGCCGATATTGGCGAAGGTCTCCTTGATGGAATCGCCCAGGTTGCCGCTAAAGACGCTCGGCTCGCTGCCGGTATCGAAGACGAACTCGCCGGGCTCCAGCGCGACTTCGATGATCTTGCCGTTTTGCACCACGAGCATGCCCTGGCCGTCGTTGACGGCGATGACGGAGCCGTTGGAGATGACGTTGTCCTCGCCATGCGTGTTGGAGCTGCGGCCGCCGGTGCGCTTAACGCCCTTGCAGGCCAAGACGTCAGCGGGCATCGATTCGCAGTAGATAAATTCCTTCCACTGGTCGGCCATGACGCCGCCGGCAGCTCCCAATCCAGCTTTCAAGAGTCCCATGGTGATCTTCCTTTCTCGTCAAAGTCCGGGTGGTGTTGATCGGGTTACTTAGTCGTCCTTGTCGTCCTTCATGACAACGGTGGTCTCGGTGTGGCTGAAGGTGTCGTGCTTCTCGACCAGGTCGAGCTCACCGCAGTACTCGTCGGCGTGGGTGGCCTCGTTGGCCGTCTTGAGCTGGCCCACCAGCAGCACGTCTGCGATGACCACGATGATCAGCGGCGCGACGATGTTGATGAGGATGCCCTCGATATCAAAGGTGAGGT